>CAZEQV010000137.1:0-9058 GCA_964514435.1 uncultured Verrucomicrobiota bacterium | reverse complement strand
AAATCATGGTGGACGTGACCGGCTTGCCGGATGTGAAATCCGGCGATGAAGCCGTTCTGATTGGCCGGCAAGGTGACACAGAAATCACGGCGCTCGAGATGGCCGAGTGGGCCGGCACGATTCCGTGGGAAGTGCTTTGCGGCATCACAAAGAGCGCACGCGTGCCTCGCGTCTATCTCGGCGCGTCTGCCGCTTAGGTTTCTTGGCCATTTCCCAAATGGCGTCGAGTTCCCGCAGGCTACATTGATCCAAGCGTTTGCCCCGGCGATGGACTTCGGCCTCGATGAAGTGAAACCGTTTGACGAATTTTGCCACGCAACGATCCAGCAACTGCTCCGCCTGCACGTCCTTGAATCGGGCCAGATTCACGACGGCAAAGAGTAGATCGCCCAGTTCTTCTTCGAAGTTGCCGCGTTTGCCTTTCGCTAATTCCGTTTTTACCTCAGACAGCTCTTCTTCAATCTTGGCGACCACGTCCTCGACCTTCGCCCAGTCAAAACCAACGCGTGCCGCTTTGCGTTGTATCTTGTCCGCCTTCAATAAAGCCGGCAAGTGCTTGGGAACACCGTGCAAGATGGATTTCTGCGTGGCACGATCATCCTTGCCGGTTTTCTCGGTCTTCTTGATGGCCTCCCATTGACGAAGAACTTCCCGGCTCGTGTCGGCGCGGGCTTTTCCGAACACATGAGGATGTCGCCGCACCAGTTTGTCGCTGATCGCACCGGCCACGTCGTCAAAGTTGAACTTACCGGCTTCGCTCGCCATCTGGGCATGAAAAACTACCTGCAGCAAAATATCGCCCAGCTCTTCCTTAAACGCTTCTACATCACCGGCATCGAGCGCCTCCAGCGCTTCATAGCATTCTTCGATCAAGTTGTGCCGGATGGACTGATGTGTCTGCTCAATGTCCCAAGGACACCCTCCCGGTCCCCGCAACCGCGCCATGATCTTCAACAGTCGCTGAATGTTCCCTGATTTCTTGCTCATATCAGCGGATACACTTCACCTGATCGGGTGAACATGGCAAGAAAACGTTCGCAGCCGGAACGGAATTAGTGCGCGCGTCCAGCGCTCGGAAACGCGAGGATTTTCTCCTCTTCTTCCGACAATGCGGTCTGACGCAACGGTGCCGCCTGCTCGTGCCGGCGCATCTCCCAAAGTTTCTCCAACTCGCTTTCGAGATACGTGATCCGATTCATTCCCACGGCCGGCAAGTCATCGCCCGCATTGGCCAAACGACTACGCAAGCCCTGCAATTCTTCGGTCGCCTGCGCTATCTTCTCCAGCAACGTCAATTCACGTGGAGGACGCTTCGCCAACTGCAATCGCTTTGACAATTGGGGGCGCTTGGCGCTCCGCGATCGCTTGGCTGTGACAGTTCGAGAACTGCTGACTTTGGACTTCTTGAGGCGGGTCTTCATGGATGTATTTAAGACCCACAGTGTTACTGACCGTTCAATCCAAAACAAGCAAAAACCCAATAAAACCGCACAAGTCAACATACATCGTTTTGAATATAAGGCTCTTACAAAGCAACAAAGTTCACTCAGTCATTTCGAGAATGAAAGTTACCCAACGATCTCTCCAGACCTTCAAGCTGTAGTTCTCTTCAACGTACTTTCGCCCTTTTGCACCCATATCATTCCTCATTGCAGCATCTTCTGAAAGCATCTCAATAGCATTCACCCACTCCATCGGACTCGCTGCCAAGATCCCACCACCACTCTCCCGAATGATCCTAGCTTGAATTCCTACAGGCGACCCAATAATCGGCACCTCGCAAGCCATATACAACAATGCCTTCAAGGCACATTTTCCACGTTCCCATTCTGTGTCAGCAAGTGGCGATAAACCAATGTCAAATCCCTGCACAAGAGCCACTTCCTGATCCAAACTCCAGGGTACAAAGTCACACTCAAATCTGGGTGGAACGGATGAAACCGCTGTCAACCGATGGCCTTTCAGAATGTTAGCCAACCTCTCCAAATACAGATTTGTGGTTCGAGAACCGATCCACCCCAACCTTGCCGGCCCTTTGCCGGCAACCCTACCGGCTGGAACGAATCGCTGCGTATCCACGACCGTCGGAAAGACCTCCACGCGTGGCGCAAACTGACGGGCATATTCCGCCAAGAATTCATTACCGGCGAGTGCCACCATACTCGACTTGAGAATCTTCTCTGTTTTCGACCCAAACACCGCATCATCAAAATCGAAAACGATTCGCCCCCCCAACCTGCCCCCCGGTACCGGCAAGAACTCCTTTTGGACAAACACTAGATCAAAGTCCTTGAACCGTTTCGCTTCACGTTGCCGGCGCGCAATCAGTTTGGGCAAGTACTTCATGACCTTGCCGGTGCGCGACAATGAAAAGTACTCGTCGTACTCATCGGCACGAATCAACGGCGACACTTCAAAATCGATCCCGGCATCCTTGAGATACGGCAAGAACTGATACACCCGATACCGGCTGGCTGGCCCCAATTCCGTGGTCTGCGTCAGAAAGAGCACTTTCATGAAAGTGCCTTTCGATACACTTCCAACGTTTCTTCCGCTGTGCGCTCCCAAGAAAACTCTGCTGCGCGCTTCAAACCGCGCTCCCGCAATTCCTGACAGTGCGTGTCATCCCCGCACACTCGCTGCAATTCCACCGTCCAACCGTTCACATCCAAAGGTTCCACCAATACCGCCGCGCCACCGGTCACTTCAGGAAAACAAGACGCATTCGCCGCCACCACCGGCACCCCGCACGCCATCGCCTCCAACAATGGCAACCCGAACCCTTCATACAACGACGGCATCACCACCGCCTGCGCGCCCCGGTAAAGTCCCGCCAATTCTTCGTCCGGCACATATCCCAAAAACCGCACACCGTTACCCGCTTGCGCTTCGATCTCCTCCCACATCCAGCCACGCTGTCCGGCAATCCACAATTCCGCCGGCAACTTCGCCAGCCGGTACGCTTCCACCAACGTCTTGAAATTCTTCCGGGGCTGCAAAGCTCCGACACTGAGTATGTAGGGCGTCGCCGACTTCACGTCACCGGGAAAGAATCGCCGGTGATCCACGCCATGATGCACCACATCCACTCGCGACGGGTCCGCGCCGAACACTTCGCAAAGGTCGCGCTTGGTCTGTGTTGAAATTGTGATCAACCGCGTGCTGCGACGAACCGCCTGCCGGGTGAAAAACTCCAATCTTTGCCGGTGCGAGGGCCGGAACATTTCCGGAAACTTCATGAATGCCACATCGTGAATCGTGCTCACTAGCTTGCCGCTGACCAGCCACGGAACGCGCGGACCGGGAATGTGAACCACATCAAACCTTCTCCGAGCCAACGCTACCGGCAACCGCGCCTGCGACCAGACGGTCCGGTTCAGCGGCGAACGCAATGCCACCGCGCCCGGTACGCTGTTCCCGCGCCGGCAAAATGGCGTCACGAATTGAACCGGCAACCTCGACAGCAATTCCCGCACATACCACCCCGTACCCGTCAACGGTTCCACGCCGGCTTCCAAAGCATCCAGGGCAATCCTCATGGAGCCGACCTTTTCAAATCCTGAAACGGTTGGCAACAGCGAACCCTTCCCCTACACTGCGCCGCGTGAACCCGGACATCTCGGTCATCATCCCCAGCTACAACACCGCCGGACTGCTGCGGGAATGTCTGGTCAGCCTCCGCGCCAACGCGGGTCAATCTGCTATGGAAATCATCGTGGCCGACAACGGGTCCGGTGACGATTCCGTTGCCATGGTTCGCGCGGAGTTCCCGGAGGCGCGCGTGGTGGAGATGCCGGCCAATCGCGGTTACGGAGCAGCCTGCAATGCCGGAGCAGCTCATGCGACGGGGCAGATCTTACTTTTTCTGAATAGCGACACGCGCATCTTGCCGGGTTCCCTTGAATCATTGGTGAACCATTTCCGTCAACAACCGGAAATGACCGCGGCTGCGTGTCATGAATTGACGCTGGATGGCCGGACAGCGGACGGCTGCCGCTCCCATCACAATCTGCGATCCGCCATCAGTTTCCTCAGCGGCTACCGTCTTTTCCGACGGCAAGGCGCTCGCTACCGGATTACTGACTGGGACCGTGAATCGGATCGGTGGGTGGACAATGTGAGCGGTTTTGCGTGGGCGATCCGGCGGGATATTTTCCGCAAGCTAGGTGGTTTCGATGAACAACTGTTCCTCTACATGGAGGAGCAGGACATCGCTCTTCGACTTCAGAAAGCCGGCCACAAAATTCGCTACCTAGCCGACGTGCGCATCCAGCACGCCGGAGGAGCCAGCAGCGGATGGTTGACGGCTTGGCGGAGGCGACGCCAGTGGTTGAGTGGCCTGATCTACCTCCGAAAAAAGCATGACCAGACACCCGCTCCCTGGCTTGATTGGGTCATTCTTTATCCTTTGCTCGCGGTTTGGTGGCTGGCCTCCGCGATGCGGTTGCAGAAAGATGATCGCGGTGAAGCGGCGGCGACAAACGCGTTTCATTTGTACTGGGGTCAACTGGCCGTTCGATTGTTCAACGCGCTGGCTGCCATACTCATCGGAAGGTTGATGGGGCCTGAAGTCTTGGGCGTGTTTTCGTTTGTGCTCGCCACAGTTGGTCTGGCGCATTTGTTCGCCGTGGCCGGACTGAATCTGTGGTTGGTTCGTGAAGTGGCGCGAGACAAAAACCGTGCCGGTCCGCTGCTCGCTCAAGCGTTAAGTCTCAATCTGCTATTGGGCGGATTGGCCGTCGCAGGATTCTGGGTATGGACATACTTGCTGGGCGGCAGCGGAGACACGTGGCGCGACTCATGTCTGGCGATTTTTGTGATGTCGGTGATGTTCTCGGCCTGCTCAGAATCTGTCTTTGCAGTGTTTGATGGCTGCCAGGAAATGAAGCAACGCGCCAAAGCAACGACCTTGCGTGCCGTTTCGCGAGCCACTGTGTGCGCGTTGGTGGTAATCGGGCTGAACGATCTCAAGTTTGTGCTGGCCGGCTATGTTGCGGTTGAAGCTCTCACCTTGGCCGGTGCGCTCATTTTGTTTCTCCGCAAGTTTGGCGCCTTGCCATGGCGAGAACACGCACCACGAGCCGGTACGCTGGCGCGTCGGTTATGGGCGTTTGCCGTGATCCCCATGGTGAGCTGGATTTATTCAAGAGTACATTTTGGGTGGCTGGCGGCCCTTGGCGACAACTCGGAGATGGGAGCGTTCGCAGCTGCCTTCACGGTGTCTCAAGCCATCACTGTTCTGCCTTCAGGTTTGATGGGAGCCATCTATCCCCAAATGTCAGTGCTGGCACACCAATCCACGGCCAAGTTGAACAGGGCTCTTAGGAGTTTGCTGTTGTGGCTGACAGTGGCCGGTGGGGTTGTCTCGGTGTCCATGGTGGCGGGTGCCGGTTGGATCGTGGCGGTGATCTATGGGCCACGGTTCGAATCATCTGGCGGACTTCTCCACGTGTTGGCATTGGCGATTCCAGCCGCGTTCTTGAACAGCTTGCTATCCTTGTACCTGTACGTTCGAGACGCCCAACAACGTGTGGTGTGGATGTCTGTGGCGACGTGCGGCGTCACCGTGTTGGTGGCTTGGTGGTTGATCAGCCAACATTCGGCAGTGGGAGCAGCATGGGCGGTGGTAGTGGGGGAGTTTGTGGGACTGGGACTCTATGCCGGCAGCATCGTGCGCATGGGCAAGAACCAGACGGATAAACCGCTTGCCGTTGCCGGTGCTCGCCCCTAGTTTTCCCGACCAAGATCATGAAACGCATGCATCGCATATTGGTGACAGGCGCGGGAGGCGCGCCGGGAGTGAACTTCATTCAATCACTCCGGGAAGCTCCAGAGCCGTTTTTTATCATCGGAACCGACATCAACCGCTATCACCTGCAATGGCCCAATGTGGATGGACGCTACTTGGTCCCTCGTTGCACCGACAGTGGCTACGTGGACGTGTTGAATGACATCATCCGTCGCGAGGAAATTAACTTCATCCACGGCCAACCCGATGTGGAAGTCGCGGCCCTGTCAGAAAACCGAGACCGAATCCGGGCGAAGAACTGGCTGCCCTCCGTGCAAACTGTTCGCATCCTCCAAGACAAACTGTATTCAGGTCGCGTCTGGGAAAACGCGGGACTGCATCGCCATGAAACGATTGTCGTGCAATCACGCGAGGACGTAGAACGGGCCGGAGATGTGTTGGGATTCCCTTTTTGGCTTCGCGCCAGCACCGGCGCGGGAGGCCGTGGAAGCACCCCGGTCGAGTCAGTAGATGCCGGCGCCCATTGGCTTGCCTACTGGCAGGGACGAGGCGTGGACTGGACTTTCATAGCTCAAGAATACTTGCCCGGAGCTGATTTCGCGTTTCAGTCCATCTGGAAAGACGGCGCGCTACTGACTTCCCAAGCTCGTGAACGCACGGAATACATTTTCCCACACCTAGCTGCATCCGAGCGCACCGGCACGCCGATTGTGGCCGTAACCGTCCATCGGGACGACGTGAATCAAATCGCCACAAAAGCCGTCCGGGCCATTGACCAAAAGGCCACCGGAATCTTTTGCGTGGATTTACGTGAAGATCGCCAGGGAATCCCGCGACCCACTGAAATCAATTGTGGACGCTTCTTCACCACCAGCTTGTTCTTCTCACGAGCAGGCGCGAATATGCCATATCAGTACGTCAAACTGGGCTTGGGCGAAGATCCCGGTCCCATGACCACCTACAATGCGGTGCCGGCAGGATTGTGTTGGATCCGCCATGTGGACTGCCCCGCTGTGCTGGCAAACTTCAAGGATTTGGATGCGATCACCTGCCACAAACCTCTTTGAACCCTACCGGCTGGTTGTGTTCGATTTTGACGGCACGCTCTGTGATTTGCCGGTCGATTGGAGCGCGCTCAAGCAAACATTGTCCGATCACTTTCAACAGCGACATGGAGCGAGCATTGATTTCCGAAAATTGGCCGAGGGAAAATCCTCCGTGGCAGAGCAACTCGGCATTGAAGCCGCGCGCGAAGCGGCCATCATTCAGCAGCGATGGGAAATCCAAGCAACAGAGTCAGCCCACATCGAGAAAAACATTTCCACGCTCATCACCAAACTCCGGGCCGACGCCAAACTGCTGGCTGTGTTTTCCGCCAACACCACAGCCGCCATACGAGCCGTGTTGTCCCGCCATGACCTCGAAAAGCATTTCAGCCTCATCGTGGGCTGCGATTCCGTGACTCACACCAAGCCGGACCCGGAAGGCTTGCGGCTCATCCTTCGCCACCACAACGCGCCACCCTCTGAAACGGTCATGATCGGTGATACCGACTACGACCTGCTGGCTGCCTCCGCCGTCAACGTGCCATTCATCCACATCAACAAGGCATCCGAATGAACCCCGAGCTTCAACGCCTGACCGGCATCGCGCAACAGCACAGCTATCAACAAGGCTTCAACGGTCGCCTGACCAAGTACCGCGCTTGGAAACTTGTCGAATGCTTGTCCGAGCGGCGTGAATCGGCCCTTGAACTTGGATGCGGTGAGGGAATGCTGACGGCGCACGCGGCTCGTGTGTTCAACCGCGTGACCGCCGTGGATGCCGCTGCCGATTATCTGCGGGCAGCCAGACAAACCGCCCCCCATAATGTCTCGTTCGTCGAATCGTTGATTGAGGAGTTTGACACCCGCGACACGTTTGACATGGTCATCCTCTCCGGCGTGCTGGAGCACGTCGAGAATCCCACACTCATTCTCCGGCGCTGCCGCGGCTGGGTGGCCCCAGAAGGCACTGTTTTTTGCCTCGTCCCCAACGCCCTTGCGCTTCATCGGCGAATCGGCAAGGCCATGGGGCTGATCGCCGATTGCCACGAATTGTCGCCCCAAGATTTCGCTGTTGGACATCGTCGTTACTATGACCGTCAGTCACTCGAATCCACCATCACCAACGCGGGACTGCGAATCATCAAATCGGACGGCATCCTGCTAAAACCCCTGCCCAACCAGCAAATGCAGGATTGGCCGGAGGCTCTCTGCGACAGTCTCTACGAAGTGGGGCGGGAACTCCCGGACTATTGCGCCGAACTTTGCGTCCTATGCAAACCGTGAGTCTGATCATCCCCACGTGGAACCGCCGCGCGATGTTGGCTTCGGCCATTGATTCCGCGCTCCATCAAACCTACCGGAATTTGGAGATCCTCGTGGTGGACGATGGTTCCACCGACGACACCGCCGAGTACCTGGTCAAACAATTCGGCCTACCCTCCGCCCCGGCTGGTTCTCCTCTGCGCTGGTTCACGCGTCCGCACCAAGGCATCGCCGCCACACTCAACTTTGCCATCCGTCACGCCACCGGACACTTCATCGCCGCACTGGGTGATGACGATTCTCTGTCCCCTGTTGCGCTGCAAACGTGCGTTCATTTCCTGGAGAATCATCCTGAAATCGGCCTCGTATACACCGACTATATGTGGTCAACCGACGGCACAAACTGGCAACGCGGCAAAACACATGACTTTGATCTGGCCGCGCTTCGTCAAAACAACTTTATCGGCTGGCTTGTCATGTACCGTGCCGAAATGCATCAAAAGGTCGGAATGTACGACACCACATTACCCACGCACGAGGACTGGGATTTGTGGTTGCGCATCTGTCATCATGCACCGGCGCACCATCTCGAAGAACCGCTCTATCTTTGGCGCACTCACTCCGACCGAATCACACTCAGACCGGCCATGTCTCGCGGGCGAGAATTGGTAAAAGAGCGCATCCGCTCCGGAGCCTACGACAAACCGCAGCCTCGCCGTCGGCTTCACAAAGCCATTTGGCAAAGTCTCACATGGCTGCCGACCGTTCCGTTGCAATGGGTGGGCGCCCTGCTGGGACCGTCAACCGGCTCACACTGTTTCTCGCTCGCAAAATTTCCCCTCGACGCAGCCGGAACAACAACTCAGACGGTTTTGTCTCCGCCCATGCGACTGTTGGCACGTTTTATCGCCGCAGCAGGGCTGAAACATTGGTACATCATGCGGCGCTTGCGAGGAATACATCGGCCGTCCAGCCCGTAAGCCTCATAACGTCGGACCCA
>CAZEQV010000136.1:6406-9080 GCA_964514435.1 uncultured Verrucomicrobiota bacterium | reverse complement strand
GACGGCCGAGCCCCTGAGCCTGAGCGAGCTCAAGCTCCATCTCCGGATAGACGGTCGTCGGGTAGTTCGACCGGCCTTTCATCACCCACGGCAGATAATAGATATGATAATCGCCGGGGACTGTAGCCGGTTGGAAAATGAACTCCCCGAATTCGCGGTTGACTCTGACCGGGCAGACGTTTTTGATCCTCTCGCCGGTCGTGGCATCGACGAAGATCACGTTCTTTTTCTCAGGATCGGAATCCCGGCGCCGCCGGTGAACGTCATGCCCCGTTTGCCGGTCGCCAAACTGCTCGGCTCGCTCTCGAAGTCTTCCACCGTGCCGACGCCGATGATGACAGTGCGTCCGTCCTTGAACAACAAGTCCATCTTGTCCCAAACGTGCCGGGTCACTTCCGGCGGCAGCCATCCCCAACGCATTTGCACCTTGTACCGTTTCATCCCATCGGCATCCGCCGCCAAATCTTTCGGCCACGTCACAATGAAATCGAGGTCCGCGTGAACGTTACATATCGAATACCGCGCCGTGCCGGTCAATAATGACAACATCGGACTCCAGCCGGTGCGCTCATTCAGGTACGCGGCAAAGCCGCCTTCCCGGCAGCCGGCGTTGCCCATCGGTCCGCCGCTCATTCCGATGGCGGCATGGTTCTGGTAGTGGCCGAGGTACCCTGCCTGGTTGCGCGGACTGGTGACCACGCGCGTGCCGGGTTCCTTGCCGGGCCACGGGTCGGAAAGCCCCGCTGGCATCAGGCTGCAGTATTGATGATCGTTCGGGGCCGGGTTGTTGGCCGTGTCCCAAGTCGCATCCACCACGTAGCCGAGCACTGGGTCCACGCGCAGCACGAACGTGTTGATGGTGTCAATCCTCACGTCCTTGCGTTTGCTGTCCTCCCATTTGTCGGGCGAGGCCACGCCGTTGAACTTCCGCACCAGCGTCAACGTGGCGCCACCGTCGCCGATCTTCCATTCGGAAACGTCGCCCTTGTTCCAATCTTTCGTCGGCAACATCGCGTCCGTGCGCAACGCCGAACCGATGGCGGTGTCAATGTGCCAGCGCTCCGTGGGCATCGGCAGTTCCGCTGGCGCTTGTGCTGGATCGTGTGTCAGCACATAGATCGTGCCGCCGTGGAAACCGTTGAACGGCACCACGCCAACATACCGGTCGCCGTCTTTGATCACCCAGAAGTCTTGTTTCTCAGGCCCGTTGAGCTGTTCAAACGTGAATTCGCGCTGTTCCACGCTGAACCGCGCCTTGTGGTCGGCAAACCGGGCCGGCACCTTCAATTCTTTCAGCAGTGCGCTGACTTCGTCGCCGCGCGCCTGAACGGTTAGACCAACGGCCAGCAGGATGAGCAGGATTGTTTTCATCTCGTAGTCTCCAACACCGGTAGCCGGTCCGCGTCGCGCAGGGTCAGGGCGCATCTGAAATCTCACTACGTTCGTTTGTCTGTGTCATGAGGAACGGCATCGCAGGTTTCCATGTAATGAGTCAGCAGCCGGTCTTTCAGCTTCGCCAGCGTAGCGGCCAACGCGGGGTCGTTGACCCGGTTGTGTTGCTCGAACGGATCGGCGCGCAGATCGTAAAGCTCGTCGGACTCATAATACCGGCGCACATACTTGAAATCACGGGTCCGGCACATGATGGCTTTGGTGTGTTCGGGACCTTCCTCAATTTGCCAACTGATTCTCGGCCAATACAAGCCTGTCGGGTTGGTGCTGGAGGTGCTGTCCAGTTCCATGCAGTGGCGCTCGCCGCGCAACCGTCCGCCTTCGCAGAAAACGGCGTCGCGATGCTCGTCGCGTTCGCCCGCGATGACCGGCAGCAGGGATTTTCCGAATGAGGTGTAACCGGGCTGGATGCCGGTCACGTCGTACACCGTGGCCGAAAAATCCACAAGCTCGACCATCGCGTCGCTGACGCGGGGCATGACCGGCCGTGACCGCGGAGGTTTGACGATGAACGGCACGCGGCTCAGACAATCTTCAAACGTGTTCTGTGTTTTCTCCACCAGCCCGTAGTCGCCGGTAAAGTCGCCGTGATCGGAGAAGAAGAACACAGCCGTGTCATCGTAGAGACCGGCTTCGCACAGCGCACCGGTCACGCGGCGGAACTGCTCATCCACCCGCGCGCACATCCCGTAATACGTGGCGCGGAGTTCCTGCCAGCGGTCTTCCGTCCACCCGGCGAGGTTCTGTCGCTGATGGATTCCCCGCAGCAAACTCGGTTTGCCGTCCCACGTGGCTGGGGTCGGCACGCGGGCCGGTACCTTCTGGCGGTCAATCATGCTGTAATACGGTTCTTCCACTGCATAGGGCGGATGCGGGAAATTAAGCGGCAGATAAATGCACAGCGGTTGGTCGGTTGGCGCGTGGCGGATGAGATCAATCGCGCCGAGAACGTTGGCCCAATCGCTGTCGTAGTAGATTTCGTCGGATCCCTTGTCGAGCTTGCCGCGATAGAATGAATAGTAATTGTCGCCATCGGGCGCGCCCCGCCAGCTCCTGTCGCTGTGCGAATCGCGGCGAACCGGCTTCGGGGCGCGGTACTTGACGTTGCCATACGCCTCGTAACCGTTTTGCCCCGGCACAAGATCGTTCTTGCCGCCCCACCAAACGAAGTAGCCGTTGTCCTTGAGAACCTTCAACAGACACGGTTCGTCGGGACGGAGCA
>CAZEQV010000136.1:2287-6396 GCA_964514435.1 uncultured Verrucomicrobiota bacterium | reverse complement strand
TTGCCGCCCCACCACACGAAGTAGCCGGCCTGTTTCAACAGGCGCAGCAGGTTCGTCTCGCCGCGCTCGGCGTGCAGCATGTGATACATCGTGCGATGGCCGCGCGTGTGCGGATACCACCCGGTCATGAACGAACACCGGCTGGGTGTGCAGACCGGGTTCTGACAAAACGCCCACCGGAACGAAACGGCTTCCGATTCGACAAACCGATCCAGCGCGGGCGTGACGGCACCGGGATTGCCCATGTGACCCAGCGTGTCGCCGCGCCATTGGTCGGGATTGAAGATGAGAATGTGCGGACGGCGCTGGCTCATTTCGTCCACGGTTTGTAGGTCGGGAGGTCGCCGGTGAAATCCACGAGGAAACCTTCCCGGCCATCGTTGACGCTCAACACGCCCTTGTCTGCTTGAACGTACCGGCTGGCGAACACCGTCCACTCCGAGTGATTCACCTTCTTGCCGGCCACTGTCACTTCCGCCAAACGATTGCCATGCGCGTCGCCGGCCGGGTCGGGATTGAACTTCATGGTGATCAGTTGCCCGTCAGGGTTTGTGCAACTGACTTCCATGTTCGAGGCGAACTTCGACGCATCCACTTTGACGATGCCGGGCTTGGTTTTGCCGTCGGCGGCCAACACGTGCAGAACAAAACCAGTCTTGTGTCCCGGTATTTTCAGATACTTGAAAGTCTCGCCTTTCTTGTCGGGTTCGCTGGTGACGGTTTCGATGTTTCCGCCGAGCGGATAGACCGCGATCACGGTGTTGCCGATGGTGAGGGTGGTCCAGCCGGCTGTTTCCGCCACCTTCGTATCGGCCGGCAAGCTGATGTAGGAAAAGGCGGCTTCCTTGTCATCGTCCGGGGTGTTCGACATGCTGATCACGACGGGACCATGTTGGGCGAATTGCGTGTAGCGTCCGGTGCCGTCCTTGAACTTGATGCCGGTCTTCGCGCCTGTATGATCACTGGTGCGCGGATTGCCACCGGTGATCGTTACCGCGCCTTTGTCGGTACTGACGGCGACCATCAACCGCGTGATTTGGCTGCCGTGTCCGTTCCACAGCGTGCCGATGGTGAATTCTTTGGAGATGTGGAGGGTTTCATGGTATGCGCCCGGTCGGGGCTCGATGTTCTGGCCATACCAGTAGTTGGCTTTGGTGTTGCGGGCGTCGAACGGCAGTTCCGGCAACTGGCGCAGGGCGATGTTGCAGATGACGTTGTTGGGACGCCAGCCGGAGGTGATCGGCGCCAGCGTGTAGAGAAAGTGGCGCGTGTCATCGGAGGTCAACGTGCCGCGACTGCCCCACCAGAGCCAGCCGGTCTGATCGCCAATGGTCTTGACGTGACCGTCGGCAAACCCGCGTTGGTTGGGTGCCGTGAACGCGCCGTCGCAATACTTCAAAGCGTACCCGGTCATGTACCAGTCGAGCGCGGCCTTGGCCAGCAGTCGGGACTCTTGATCGGGCGAGAAGTCGTAGATGTTGAGAAATCCGTTCACGTCGAACATCAGGTAGGTGCTGGAATCCCATTCGCCCTGGCCGGCTTGGTAGAGGTTTTTCACATAACTCTTGAGCATCTGTTTGGCCTTGGCCAGCGCGGCCTCTTTGGGGTGATTTGAGAGGCGTCCGCCTTCCATGAAGTGAGGCAGCACGTTGGCGCTGGTCACCCACATCAGTTTGTGGTTCTCGGTGCCGGACGGGCTGAGATACGAGCCATATTTGGCGCCTGACTCGGCAAACTTTCTCTTCGTGGCGTCCGTAAGCACATCGCCAAAGAGGGGCAGGAACCGCGACCAATTCACGCAGGCAAAATGATAATGCTCGTTGGGGCTGCGGTCGTCGTTCATGTATTTGCGGGCATCGGCGTCGTCGGGATTCAAGATCAGCTTGGCCATGGCCGATCCCGGCAGGTACTTGCCCGGATCGCCGCCGGCAAAGTAACCGGTGCGCCATTTCTGGAGGTCGTTGTTGGCCACGCCTTTCAGGATGATCTCGGAACGAGACTTGAAACCATCCGGGTCCGGATACGTGCGCGGGTCGCTGGTGGGCGCTTCCTTGGCGCCGGGATGCTCAGTCGTGGCGGGTGTGGGAATCTTCCAGGCCAACGCGTTGGCGGCGACGACGAACGTGACGATGATCGGCAGGACAACTCTCATGTGAGACTCCTTTGTGAATCAAGATACGAACAAGCGAATATCGCATTCAAGCCAAGAGCTTGGGCGCGTTCGATCAGTTCCGGGCTTTCCGCGCCGGGATTGACCCAAAGCTCCGAGCAACCTTTCCGTGCGATTTCATCCAGAACTTTTACGCCCACCGCCGGCGGCAGATACAGGCTGACCCGGTCCAACTTGACCGGCACGTCGAGCACGGACCGGTAACATTTCATGCCCTCGATGGATTCCTCCTTGGGATTGACTGGGTACACATCCCAGCCGGCTTGCCGGTGGGAGAGCAAAGATTTGTTGCTGTACTTCGACCGATCCGCCGAAGCGCCCACAATGGCGACCGTTTGTCTGGTCATATACGTCCTTTCTGTATGTTCAAAGCCGGCGGCATATCCGAAGTCTTTCGTGCCACGGAAAACGTCCACTGACCGTGTTTCCCATCGGCGTTCACAGCGGCAACCCATCGTTCTGCGGCTGCCTGTTTGATCTCAAGCAACGGGTCGTAACCTTTGGTTTCGAGAATCAGAAATCGCGGGGTAGGAGACTTTAGGCGGATGATGAAGTCCGGGACGTAGTCGTGCATCTGGCCGTTGTAGAGGTAGGGAATGGCGAAGCCCAAGCCGGCATTCTTCACAAAGGATTCCACGGTGGGATGCGTGTCAATGTAGTACGCGGCGCTCTGCTCCCATTTCTTCGTGTCGGCGACGATGTAATTCACGTGCGACTTGGTGACTTCGCGGACATCGCGGCTCGTCCAGAAATCCACCTCGCTCGTCGAACCGGGGCCGCGGCTGGATTCGTAGCGGGGCACTTCCGGCGCTTCGCCCTGCGACGTGTCGGGCCGAAAAGCCTCGAGCAGCGTTTCCACCAGCCAGCCGTAGTACGGCGCGAGAAACAGATCCTTCACATCGGCGGGCGGCTGCACGGCGACCTCCTCGCGAATGTAGCGCTCGATGATTTCAACAAGTTGCGGAAAGAGAACGTGGGGTGGGATTGTGCAATGCTGTTGCGCCTTGTAGTGCTTGGCAATGGCGCGGGCGAGATCGAAAACCAACTCCTGCATCCGATGTTGCGAGCGAAACTCATCGAGACTCACCTGACTCAGCTTGCCGGGGCCACTCAACGAAAGCTTGCCGGTGTTGCTGACGTGCAAGCCTTTCATCTGCACTTCGGGCGGGATCCGGTCGGGCTGCAACACGACGGACGGCACCGCTTTCCAATCCACGGTGATCCGGTTGCGAATCGCCTGCGTGTAGCCTTCCACGCGCGGGAATGTGATTTCCAAATGCCGGCGGTTCGGCAGCGCATAGACATGGTGGCGTTTGACTTTCGGGGGCACCGGGCCGCCGGTGTTGGCCTTGAACGGAATCACCTCGAACGGCACGCCGAATACCTGCGCCACTTCTTCGGTGAACTTGCCGGTGGTCTCGTCCAATTCGTAGCTCGCCCGCCGCAAGCCGCGCCCGACCACTTGCTCACACAGCAGTTGCGACATGAACGGACGCAAGCCAATGATGTGCGTCACGGTGCTGCAATCCCAGCCTTCCGTCAGCATCCCGACGCTGACGATGCAGCGCACGTCACGTCCGGGCGGGTGCAAGGGGCGACCAAGTTTGCCGGCCAACTCCTCGAAGCCCTCCGGGTACAACGGTCGGCCCTGCGCGTCCACCGGCCAGCTTGTCTTGCCGACCGTGTCGAGCGTCAACCGCATCCAGCGCGTTTCGTCGCCCTTGGCTTCGCCGGTATCCGTTTCGTGAACCACCTTCGAGTCCACCCGGATCGTGTTGAACTGGCCGTCGCGGTTGCGAAAGCCGTCGAGCTTGGAACTGGGGATGCCGGTCGGGCATTTGTCCTCGGCCAGCCATTCGTAAATCACCTTCGCCAGTTGCGTGTTCTTGCAGACGAGGATGAACACCGGCGGACGCGCGTCCTCTTTGTCCTTCGCCCA
>CAZEQV010000136.1:0-2187 GCA_964514435.1 uncultured Verrucomicrobiota bacterium | reverse complement strand
GCTTCCTTGAAAAACTCCTCGGCTTCTTCCTCTTCGCCGAAGTCGGCTTCTTCTTCCTCGATGTCCGGCTCCTCGCGCTTGATCCGGTAAGCGTGATGCGCCTCGTCATTCATCACAAGGATGTTTTGCTTCCCGCCGACTTCCCGCCCCAAGACACGGTTGATCAACGACGTGTCGCTCTCGACGTACCGGACGGATTCCACCGACACGGTGACCAGATTACCTTCCTTGTCCCGGTTCTCCTCCAACACCGTCAGCAATCCCGCCGCGACCTGCCGCTCGAATTCGTCCTGCGTGAGATACCGTTTCCCGCGCGCGGTGGTCGTCTTCGGGCCGATGCGGATGGTTTCCTTCGTGCGCAACGCCACGCCCGCTTTCGTGACCTTGGCGCTGACGCCACCGGCTTGCACTCCTTGCGGCTCAAACACGTGCCAGTTCGTCGTCAGCACCTTGCCTTGCGTCAGCAACGGCATCAGATGCGGCGGCACGAGATCGCGCGTCCGGTACAAGCTCGCTTCGCCGAGTTCGGGGTCAAGCTCGGCGAGCCGGCTGCGAATCGTCACGTTCGGGCAAACCACCAGCACCACATCCGAGAATCGGCTGTCGCCCTTGCTGTTGACCTTGTTCAGAATGCTCCATGCGGCGAGCATCCCCATCACCGTCGTCTTGCCGCTGCCGGTGGCCATCTTGCAGGCGTACCGGAGAAAGCCGTCGAAGCCTTGCGCCCTCTTGTCCTCGCTGACTTCCTCGCGGGGAATCTCGATGCCTTGCAGAAAATCCGCGCGCGCTTCACGCAGAAAGATGATCGTCTCCGCCGCCTCCAACTGCGCGAAGAACAGCCGCTTCTCCCGCCCGTCCCGTCGCCACCATTGCAGCAACTCCATCGTCGTCCGCGACACACCCGGATAGCCTTGCCCGCGCCACGCCTTCACCTGGGCGCGGATGCGATTGACCAACTTCAGCTCGATGGCGATGCCGGCTTGGCGTCCGGTTGCGGACGGTTTCGATTTCGGGTCCCGGTAGTAGTACATGGCCGGGCGGCGTCCTGACCGTTGTTGCAGCGGCTCACCCTCGACGATATGCCAATATTCCTTCGGTTCGTCGAAGGGCGAATTCAGAATCGGTTGCGGGACTTCGTAGTTGCTCACGATTTCGTCGCATACGTGACCCGGCGTCGGCGCACGGTCTTTTTCTTGCGATGGATGGGCAACCGCACAATTCGATCCGGATACTTTGCTTCTTCCTCGCGCATCAGTGCCGCCAAGCGTTTCAAGTCATGACCGCATTCCGCAGAGATCCGATCTCGGACGCGCCAAATCTCTTCAAGAATCTCGTGTTTCATGGGTTCATTATATCATCAATTCGTGTGGGGTGCAGATGACCGGCGCGGCGTAACCTTCGCGAGCACATACAGCCCGGAGTTTCTCGACAATCACTGCGTTGGCGATGTGCCGGCAATTCCATGTCAGCAAAAAATCCATTCCCTCCACAGCCGCCACCGCCACGTGCGCCGCATCAGTCTCGGCCCGTGCTGGAATGAGCCGACTGGCCAATAACGCGCGCGTCAAAACCTCTGCCTCCTTGGTGAACGGCAAGATTCCACAATCGGCAATCACAGCGGCGCGTTGCTGGGCCGCCGCGGCATCCCCTTGGGCAATTTCGCGTGTGACGAACACCGAGACGTACAAATCAAACCGCGGCCGCCGCTGCGCCCACCAATCACGAGTCGCTTGTTGTTGCCCGGCCACCAATACGTTCCGACTCAGTCGCGCCACGAGCATGCTCGGAATTGTCGTCTCCAGATAAACCTTCGGCTTCACTTCGCCTCCGTCAGCTTCTTCACCACCAGCAACTCATTCCCCCGGTCATCAATCACCTTCACCGCCACTTGTCCGTGCGTGCCGGCCTCGAACGGCGCGCTCGTCGTACCGGCCAGATGATCCCAAACCGTTTCCTCGTAGCTGCCTTTCAACGCCTTCTTCAAGTTCTCCCACGCGCTCGTGCGCGGGAAGAAAACTTGCGTGGCGCGGAAACAGAGGCCGTTGTAATCGCTGTCCAGCATCCAGCACGGCACGTCGTTGCCGGCGCGGTGCTCCGCCTCCATGCTCACCGGGTCGAACACATCCAGCCCCAGCAACTCCACCTGATACTTCCGGCCGTTCTTGGCGTCCTTGGCGTCTTGGCGGT
>CAZEQV010000135.1:0-9092 GCA_964514435.1 uncultured Verrucomicrobiota bacterium | reverse complement strand
GCCACGGAGTTTGACCGGCAGCTGCGCGAATTGCTGGCGACGTATCCGCTCCAAGTCAACATGGTGATGCAGAATCTTTTCGACAGCCACGACACCGACCGGTTGGTGAACATGATCGTGAATCCCGACCGCGACTACGACCAGGGCAACCGGCCGCAAGAGGGAAAACCTTACGACGGCAGGAAGCCCGGGCCGGAAGCCTACCAGGTGTTGAAACTGATGGCAGTGTTCCAGATGACGTATCTGGGCGCGCCGATGATCTGGTACGGCACGGAGGTCGGGATGTTCGGGGCCGATGATCCGACGAATCGCAAACCGATGTTATGGGCTGATTGGATGCCGTACGACAGTCCCGACGACGCCATCATGCCGGATGTGTTGGCGCACTACAAACGGTTGATTGCCATACGAAACACCTTCCCGGCATTGCGAACCGGCCAGATGGAAACCATTCTCACGGATGATGAGAAGGACGTGTATGTCTTCGCCCGCAGCCGGATGGGCGAGATGATCGTCGTCGCCATCAACAACGGAAGCAAACAACAGACTATCGAGCTTCCGGTAGGTTTGGCCGACAAGACTCGATTGCTGGATGTGTTGAATGGCCAGCCTTGGGAGTTCGAAGACCGACCAATGCCGGAATTGGGGTTCAAGGAAGTGAAATGCGTGCGAGCTGTCCGGACAACCGCCATCGCGTCGCCGGAGTATGTGGTGCGGTCCGGCAAGATTCGGTTGAGCCTGCCGGCCAAGAGCGCCGCCATTCTTGTACCCCGGCCGCCAGTCGCCGAGTAACTCCCGTCTTGCGATTCGGCGCTCAGCCGGTATTCTAGCATCATGCTTCAGATTATTTTCAGCGACGTGGGCGAGAAGGAATTGGCTGCGATGCCGCGCAAATTGCAGTTGGAGCTTCTGGATGGCTTTCAACTGCTGCCGTCGGACTTTGAGAACGCTGACGAAAAGTTCGGCCAGTTGATGCGGGGTGGCAAGAGAGTGTACCGGTATCGCTTGGGCGATTACCGGATCTATTTCGACAAAACGGGCGACATCGTGCGCATTCAGTGCATTCTGCACAAGAACACGCTCAAGGATTTCTTCTTTCGCACCAAGCTTCCCATCTCGGAAGACAAGCTGTTGCAGGAGAATCCGAAGTTCTGGGAGTTGCTCGACGACACGCAGCGCCGGTAGGGCGGCCTGGCCGGCTCACTCGGACGGAGTGTCGGAGGGATTGAGGCCTTCGTTTTCGTCCTCGTTCATTCGGCGCAGCACTTCCGACATATCCTCCACGGCGGCGAAAACCTTGCGGGAAACGAAGATCGGACTCTTCTGTTGCACAGCCAGCGCGATGCTGTCGCTGGGGCGGGCATCTATTTCGAGAATCTTGGTGCCCAGCTCGTTTTCAGCTTTCAAGACGAGCCGCGCGTAATAGGTGCTGTCTTTGAGATCGTTGATGACCACGCGTTCCACGGTCACGCCGAGTCCGGCAAAGATGTGGCCGATGAGGTCGTGGGTAAGGGGACGCGGTTTCGGAGTGTGGCGCATGAACATCGTGATGGCCGCGCCGACGCTGGGATCAACATAGATGACAAACACTTTCTCGTCGTTGCCGACAAACACGGCGCACCCGTTGGGGGTCGGCAGCACGCCCCGGACTTGGATTTCTACAACGTCGTTTTTCACAGTGTCACAACATACTCGCGCCGGCCGCTAAAACAAACATATCGCAGCGGTGATGACGGTGGTGTAGAGGCCTTGGGGGTGGCCAACGGCGGTCTGGGTGCAATTGCTGGTGCGCACAATTTTGCCGCTGAGCCGAAACACCTGTTCCTTTTCATCCCAACTGGCGTCTTCGTTGAACTCCACGCCCAAAGTGGTGGCCAGCATCGCCGCCGCCATGTCTTCGGAAAAGTTACCGGCCGTGGTGTCGTTCATCCCGTAGGCGTGCAACTCGCTGAGATAACCGTACGCGCCTTCGTCGGCCGGTTGTGCGACGCCGATGGACGAGGCGATGAGCCGGTGAGGTTCATTGGTGGAGATGCGGGCAATCACCGCAAAAGTAATCTGGCCGGGCTGCAGGAGCTGTTCGCCCTGTTTGCGGGAAATAATTTTGCAGTTCGGCGGCAGAATGCTGGACACAGCCACAAGATTGCATTTCTCGATGCCGGCATCGCGCAGGGCCAATTCAAAGCTGCGCAATTCGTGTTTGTGCGTGCCAACGCCTTTCGTGAGAAAAATCCGTGTGGGAACCAGTTGCATTGTCTCGGGTGAATTGATGCGCGGAGAAAAACAAAATTCTTGATGCAAAGCAAGAGTTTCGTCATCGTCGTCGGCGATTTCGGAGCACGATTCCATGCCGGCCACCGTTCACACCGCCGATATTGCCGTCATCCAGATGCGTTGCACGACGAGCCTGGCCGGCAATTTGCGGCACGCACTCGATCTCGTTGCCAAAGCCGCCAAACGGGGCGCGCAAATCGTCTGTCTGCCGGAGCTTTTTCGGTCGCGTTACTTTTGTCAGACCGAAGACCACCGGATGTTCGAGTTGTCGGAGCCGATTCCCGGACCAACTGTGGCTGCGCTGGCCCGGTCAGCCCGGCAGCATCACATCACGGTCATTGGTTCGATCTTCGAGCGGCGCCGACCGGGCATCTACCACAACACGGCGGTGGTGTTGGATCCGCGCGGACGGTTGGTGGGGAAATATCGGAAGATGCACATACCGGATGACCCATTGTATTACGAAAAGTTCTATTTCACACCCGGTGATCTTGGGTTTCAAAGTTTTTCCACGCCGACCGCGCACATTGGGACGCTTGTTTGCTGGGATCAATGGTATCCGGAAGCGGCGCGACTGACGGCGCTGAAAGGCGCGCAGGTTCTGTTTTACCCGACCGCCATCGGTTGGCATCAGTCCGAACGCAAACAATTTGGCCGACAGCAGCACGATGCTTGGCGGACCATCCAAAGGTCGCACGCCATCGCCAACGGTTGTTTTGTGGCGGTGGCCAATCGCACCGGCACGGAGGGAACGGTGGATTTCTGGGGCGGCTCGTTCATCTGCGATCCGTTGGGACAGGTCGTGGCCGAAGCCGGTCACAACAAAGAGGAAATTGTCATGGCCAAGTGCGATCTCAATCAGGTGGAATCAACCCGGCAACACTGGCCATTTATGCGCGACCGTCGGATTGACGCTTACGATGGAATCACGCAACGGGCATTGGATTGAGCCTTGGTCGCGCAAGAGCCGGTAACTTTTCGTCGGCGTAGCGTTTGAGTTCTGCGATGCGTTCGTTGGGGGGATTGGTGTGTCGCACTCCCGCGGAGTGAATTTCATGCGCGATATTTGATGGCGGTGCCGTACACGACGAGTTCGACGGCGGATACTCCGTCTTGCCGGTTGGCGCTGGTTTCAAAGCGGAGATTGACGATAATGTGTGCGTCCGGGCAGGATTCTTTCATGCGCAGCAGCGCTTCGCGCCGGGCGCGGTCGAGAAGGCTTTCATAGGAACGCATCCGGCCGCCGACAATGTTGCGAAGTCCGGCCAGCAATCGTTTGAAGTAGTCGGCCGAAATGACAACGGTGCCGGTCACGAGTCGGGCTTCGGCGACTTTGCGGTCGGTGTCCCACTGTTTGATTGGCACGGCCGGCAAGTTCAAGAAACGGGCCTCGCGTTCATGGATGGAGGCGAAATGTCTTCGTTCGGCGTATCGGCCGGCGAAATAGCCGATGGTGATCAACAGTAAGCGTCAAGCTGGGTGCATCTGGCGGGGCGTGCGGTGGTTGGCTACAGTCGCCGCATGAATGCACGACGACATCGAACCACATCTGCTGAACGCGCGACATGGGCTCGAGGCTTTGAGCGCTCGGGGCTGACGCAGCGGGCGTTTGCCCATCAGTATCGGCTGGGATTCTCCACCCTCCAGAGGTGGCTGGCCCAAGCTCGCTCTGGCCCAGCCGCTGTGCCCGTGCCGTGGCAAGAGTTCAAGCTGCCGATGGCCGCTGGCGCACACCGTTGGTCGGTCGAACTGGTGCGGCCCGATGGCCTCACGCTCCGTCTGGCGCCGGACGCCCCGCCCGCCCTGGTTGCGGCGCTCTGGCAGTTGCCGTCATGCTGAACGTCGCCTCCACCACGCGCGTGTTTCTGGCTTTGCAGCCCGTCGATCTGCGCGGCAGTTTCAATCGACTGGCCGCACTGACCCAAACCGTGCTCGCACAGGACCCCATCTCCGGACACTGGTTTGTCTTCATTAACCGGCGGCTCAATCGCCTGAAGATTCTGTTCTGGGATGGCTCGGGTTTGTGGGTGTGCGCCAAACGCCTGGAGCAAGGCCGGTTCAGTTGGCCGCGCCGCACAGGCGCCTGCACCAGTGTCCGTGGGGAGGAGTTGGTAGCGCTGCTGAGCGGCTTGGAAGTGAAGTCCAAATCGAGTTGGTACCGGCGCTGAGCGGCGCGCGAAAGAAATTTTGCAGGAGCTCATTATTTGTTGAACAGTTTTGGCGAGGGCCGGTCTAATCATCAATATGACTGCGCTCGCACTGCCCAGCACCCTCAGCGCGGCGCATCAACTCATCCAGCAACTGCACTGGCGGGTGCAGCAGTTAGAAAAGCAACTCGATGGTCCGTCCTCCGAACGCCAGCCAGTCAGTCAGTTTTCCAAAGAGCAAATTCTGCTGGAATTGTTTCCCCCGACCAGCCCGGCCGCGACCCAACAGGTACTGTTGCGCGCGGACAGCCAACCGAACGAGCCGCGCCCGCGCCGTCAGCCGACGGCCAAAGTCGTCGAGACCGTCACGGAGCGACTGGAACCGGTCGAGAAGCTTTGCCCGCATTGCGGCAAGGCCAAGTGCGAGATCGGCTGCGAGAAAAGTGAACGCTTCGAGTACGTGCCGGCCAAGGTGATCCGCCATGAGATCGTGCGGCCAAAACTGGCCTGCCCGTGCGGCCTGGGTACGGTGAGCATCGCGCCGTTACCGCCGCTGCTGATCCCGCAGGGCCAAGCGGGGGCCAGCCTGGTGGCGCGCGTGCTGTTGAGCAAATATGACGACCACTTGCCGTTGTATCGGCAACAGCAACAGTTTGCGCGGCTGGGCGTGGACTTTTCGCGTCAGAACCTGTGCGACTGGGTGGCCAAAGGCGCCGAGTGGCTTCAGCCGATTGTGCGGGAGATGAAACGGGGATTGCTCGCCGGCGACTACGTGCAAGTGGACAAGACACCGGTGCGGGTGATGGATCCCGAGGTGCCCAACCGTTGCGCGACCGGCTGGCTCTGGGTCTTGGGCACGCCCGGGGGCGACGTGGTCTTCGAGTTTCACCCCGGGCGGGGCCAGGAGTTTGCGGCGGAGTTATTGGGCAACTTCCGGGGCTATGTGCAACGGGACGGTTATGGAGTCTACGGCGCATTGGCGCGGGCTAATCCGGGTTTGATTCCCGTGGGTTGCTGGGCACACGCGCGGCGCAAGTTCGTCGAGGCGCTGGACGAGCGGACACCGGCGGCGATTGAATTGGTGGGCGCGATCCGCAACCTGTACCTGCTGGAGCAGCGGGCGCGGGAGGAATGTCTTTCGCCGCAGTCGCGTCAAGCGCTGCGCACCGCGCAGGCGGTGCCGATCTTGAACGCGCTGCAACCGCGGCTGGCAGCGCTGGCGGCGGAGTGTTTGCCGCAGAGCCCGTTGGGCAAGGCGGTGCGCTACACGCTGGCCGAGTGGGGAGCGCTGACGCGCTATGTCCAGGACGGGCGCTTGGAGATCGACAACAATCTGACCGAGAATGCGATTCGGCCCAGTGCCGTGGGAAAGAAGAACTGGTTATTCATCGGGCATCCCGCAGCCGGCTGGCGCAGCGCGGTGGTGTACTCGATCATCGTGAGTTGTCGGCGACGCGGCATTGACCCGTGGGAATATGTGCGCGAGGTCCTGGAACGGTTGCCCGGCATGAAACAATCGCAACTACCCAGCCTGCTGCCGAAACACTGGCAGCCCACGGCTTGATTCAATATTCGGTTCCGTCGCCAGCGTGCGTTATGTATCTTGGTTGACGCTTACGGACAGACGACGTAGTTGCGCCCGCCCAGCGCGGTGAGTCGGCGGTGCAACCAGAAGACGGTCAGCCCGGCATCGCTTGCCCGCCGCAGGCAGGTAGCAACTGACGACTTCGCGGGCTTGGGCTTTTTGTCTCTGCACCCACGCGAGGAAGTCGCTGGTTTCCTGGTTTGGGGCGGTTGCGGCTTGGTGCCGTCGAGCATGCGCACGACGACGATGGTGGCGGCGTGAACGTCGAGGGCGAGTTTGATCTGCTGGTGGGCGGGTGAACTGGCGGCTTGCGCTGCGCCAGCGTCCGTGGTATGAGGCTGCGGATGATAGTTAGTGTTTATAGGCTGGTGGACGTAGTAACTCCGTTGCGAGTCCACCAGCCATCAGGCCATCCATCCGTGATGGTACGCCCAACTCGGTCAGGCCGGCATCTCCTGGGGATTCGCTCATCCAGCCAGCACCGGCAACCGGTAATACATCCGCTTCAACGACACCCGCTACTGCGTCGGCGCTGACGGCCGAAGGAACACGCGACCATGCCTGACCGTGCCCCCAACCTGCTCCTCCTGATGACCGACCAGCAGTCGCATGACTGGCTGAGTTGCGCCGGCAACCGCGACCTGCGCACCGAGGCGATGGACGCCTTGGCGGCCCGCGGCGTCCGTTTTGCTCGCGCCTATACGCCCTTCCCCGTGTGCAGCCCGATGCGCTGCGCCATGGCCACCGGCTGCTACCCGCACCAGTTGGGCGTACTGCACCAGGGTGCGGGCGCCACCCCTTGGAAGGAACGGGCCTCGCCCGCCCTGAGTCTGGCCAGGCTGCTGGAACCGTTCGGCCATCAAGCGGTGTGGGCCGGGAAGGACCAGCCACCGCCTAGTTGGGGCTACACTCCGCTGTGCGGCGTGGGCGATGTCCAAGTGGCGGACCATCTCGAACGGTTCCTGGCCAACGCCGATCCGCAGCGCCCTTTCCTGGCCGCCGGCATCTTCCAGAACCCGCACAACATCTGCGAATGGGCCATGGGGCAGCCGCTCTACGAGGGCCCCATCCCGGACGAACCGCCGGCCGATGACCTGCCGCTGCTGCCGGCAAATCACGCCATCGCACCCTACGAGGCGGAACTGATTGACATCTTCTGCCGCGGCACCTGGCATCTCTACCATCATCGCTATCAAGACAAACCCGACTTCTGGCGGCGCTACCGCTGGGCGTATGCCCGATTGATTGAGCGCGTCGATCGCCAGATCGGCCGCGTGCTGGCCGCGCTCGACCGTAGCGGCCGGGCCGACGACACCGTCATCCTGTTGACCAGCGATCATGGCGACGGCGCGGGCGCGCATCGCTGGCCGCACAAGCACGCACTCTTTGAGGAGTGCCTGCGCGTGCCCTTCCTGCTGTCCGGCCCGGGCATTCCGGCCGGTCGCATCGAAGCCCGGCAACTGGTCAACGCCGGCCTCGACGTACTGCCGACCCTCTGCGAACTCTTCGGCTTGCCGCGGCCGGAGGGCATTGACCAGGACGCGACCAGCCTCGTTCCGCAACTCCTCGGCCGGCCAGCCGACGAAAGCCGACGCCTGGTGATCGAGACCAGCCTGTATTCCGAGGGTTTCCTGACCGGCCGCAGGCCGTTGCAGTTCAGCGGCCGGGCCATCATCCAAGGCGACAGCAAGTACGCCTGCTACTTTCTCGGCCAGCACCGCGAACAGCTCTTCGATCTGGCGACCGATCCTGGCGAGATGGTCAACCGGGCCGTGACCAGCGCCGGCCACGCCGAACGCGACCGCATGCGCCACCTGCTTTATGACTTCTGCCGGCGCACCGAAGATCCCTACCTGCACCAGGTTCCCGGCCACGCTCTGCTGTCGCCAGGGGCGGAACGGTGGTGAGGTCTGCGTCCGCCAGTGCCCCCTGCTGCCGCCCGTGCTGGTCCCCTCCGCAAGAACAGTTTTCTGGTATGAGGCTGTGTCAACTCAGCCTGAAAAGCGAAGTTGAGCTGCGGATTGGGTGTGGTCTTCATGTTGGTTTGGTAGTGAAGTGTGTTTTGGCGTTCAACTTCGGCGAAGTTGGGTCGGGACATCGCAAGGCGCGGCCTCCACCAGCGGTTTGTGTTTGTCTAATCCACCCCATGTTGCCGACAGATGCAGCACACGCGTGTGACCGCTGCGGCCCAAGATCGCGCCGCACACAAACACCGCTGCCCGCAGGGTCGCGGGTTGGCGATAACCCGCCGCCAGAGTGGCCGCGCTGGTACAGACTCAGCAGGTTGAAGGCGAACAGCACCGCCAACAGGGGATGATGACTCTTGCGCCCGGGGCGGCGCGGATTGTAGCCCTTGGCAGCACCTTGTTGATGAGCGGCTCGTTGGAACACCGTCGAATCCAGATCCAGCGAGAATCCCGCCGGCGGCGTGCTCACCATGGCCAAGAGCCAGCCCCAGAGCGGTCGCCAGAAACTCTGGATCGTGCCTGGCGTGAAGCGGTGAAACAACGCCCGCACGGTGTCGGCCCCCGGCCAGCGCGGTAGACCGAGCAATGCGTGCAAGGCCCGGTCGGCACGGGCCATCTCCGTGTGGGCGAAGCGACGCGCGCCGCAGAGCACACCGATCAGGAACGCGGTGAATGTATGGGGCAGCGGGATGGCGTTGGGACTGGTCAACACCCACGGCAGATGCTGCTGGAGTTGAGCGGCCAAGCCGCGTTGGTGTAAAAAGGCGATGAAGCTGGCCAGTCCACCAAAGGGTGTGACGGCGCGGGGTGTCTGGGTGAGTTTGAGTTGGGCATGACCGAAAAGTGGCGTTAGAAATGTCGGCATCGTTCTGTTCCTTCCTGGCTCAACGGTTCTTGGTTCGAACCCATTGTGCCTCAGTTCTCAGGAACAGAACGACTCCTTTCAGACACAGCTTTTCAGGTTCATACGACTTCCCTGCTGGTCGTCCCCATACCCAGTGCCACGTTTTCCGCAACCGCTCCCTGCCCAAAACTTCGAACTGCATCCATGCAGACCGGTAGAACGGATTTGTTTGTGACCGAATTTTCTGGGAGAGAGTTTCTTGGGCGATGAGGCTG
>CAZEQV010000134.1:0-9122 GCA_964514435.1 uncultured Verrucomicrobiota bacterium | reverse complement strand
CGGCGACGATTCTGCAACTGGAAGGCGGCTCATACGGGTATGGCCGGTTTCTCTTTGCCTCCTCGCCGGCTGTCGGCGCCGGGCATCTGCTCTATGCGTTTGAGGCTTCGCACAGCGACGGGCCGTGGGATCACCCGGATGATTTGCAGCGGTTCAACGGCGTCGCGCGCTACAGCCGGGAGGACACGGATACCGGCTACAGTTTCACCGCGATGGGGTGTCACGGGAAATGGGACGCCACCGACCAGATCGCCCACCGCGCGCCGATCGGTCGCTTCGATTCGTTGAACCCAACCGATGGCGGCCACTCGCAACGCTCCAGTCTTTCAGGCGAATGGCACGGCACCGATGGCCTCGCGACGACGCGCTTTTCGGCCAGGCGCACGAACTGACGCTCGGCGCGCAGTTCCGCACCGACGCGATTGAGAACGGCCTGGATCGCACCGTCGCCCGGCGAAGGCTTTCGACCACGCGCGCCGATGACATCCTGCAAACAAGCGGCGGGCTTTACTGGCAGGATAGAACGCAATGGCTGGAAAAATTCCGCACTGTGGCCGGCGTGCGGGGAGACGCGTTCCGGTTCGACGTGGACAGTGACCACCCGGCCAACTCCGGCGAGCGGTCCGATTTCATGGCCAGTCCGAAACTCAGCCTCATCTTCGGTCCGTGGGCGCGGACCGAATACTACGTCAGCGGCGGCATGGGTTATCACAGCAACGACGGGCGCGGGGTGAACACCACAATTGACCCCGGCTCCGGTGCCGCCGTCTCCCGCGCCGACCCGCTCGTGCGTTCCGAGGGAACGGAGGTCGGCGTGCGCACGTTGATCGTGCCCAACTTGCACAGCACGCTCGCACTGTGGCTGCTCGACCTCGATTCGGAACTTCTCTTCGTCGGCGATGCCGGCACAACGGAGGCCAGCCGTCCCAGCCGCCGGTATGGGTTCGAGTTCGCCAACTACTACACGCCGAAACCGTGGCTCACATTGGACGCCGATTTCTCGTGGTCGCACGCGCGGTTCACCGACAGCGACCCGGCGGGCGATCACATTCCCGGCGCCGTGGAAGGCGTCATCGCCGCCGGTATTTCCGTGCATGAATTGAAAGGCTGGTATGCCGGGCTGCGCATCCGCTTTTTCGGGCCGCGCGCGTTGGTGGAAGACGACAGCGTTCGCTCCAGCAGTTCGACGCTGCTCTACGCGCACCTCGGATATGAGTTCAACGACCGCTGGGCCATTGGCGTGCCAGTGTTCAATCTGCTCGACTCCCAGGTGGACGATATCGCATATTACTACACGTCGCGACTGCCCGGCGAACCGCGGACGTTTCGGGTCGTGGCTCGCGCCAAGTTTTAGGATAATAAGCCATGGACATTCCCGACAGGTTACTGGATGGCAAGACGGCTGCCGCGTCTTGGCTTGTCGGCGCTGTATTGACGGCGGGCGGTCAATAGGAGATTCTGCGAACCGGTCACCATTATGGAAACTGTTACCCGATTTAGCGTTTCACTTGACCGCAGACTGGCGCGCGAACTGGACCGCATGGCCCGCGAGAAGGGCTATCACAACCGCTCGTTGGCCATCGCCGACATGATCCGCGCCCAACTCGTGGAACATCAACAGCAGAGCAACCACGAGATCGCCGGCACGATTACGATCGTGTATGACCATCACAAACCGCATCTGATGGAGTTGTTGACGGACATCCAGCACGATCATGGCGAGTTGATTATCGCCACGTTGCACGTCCACTTGGATCATCATAACTGCCTTGAAGTTCTCGCGGTGCGCGGTCGAGCCGACCGGATTCGCCAGGTGGCCGACGCGCTCATAGCTGCCAAGGGCGTCAAACATGGCAAGCTTACCATCACCACCACTGGAAAGGACTTGCCGGGCTAAGGTTGATGTGTGATAAGTCGGCTATGCGTGGGTTTCGCAGCCTCTTTTTCCTGATTGGCGCCGTGTTGATGCTTGCCCTGTCGGGCGGGCCTTGGCTGGCGTTGCAGACGGCGGCGTGGGCGCGGATGCTTGTGACCTACAGTCAACAGGAAGGTTTGTTGCAGGGCGTTACCATGACCTTCAACGGCCGGAACCCGTGTTCGCTCTGCAAATCCATCACGCAGGCGACAGCGCGCTCGGTTGCCGAACAGGAGAATAGTCCATCTGCGGTTCCCAGTGAGACTGTCTGGGCCGCCGTCCTTACGGAAAACGCGATCGGTTTTGACGCGGTGTGCCTCTCTCGGATTGTCATCCGTCACGAAGTGACAGAAGAACTTTCTTTCCCGCCTCTCACCCCGCCCCCGCGCACCTAAGCGAGCGCTTGAAGAGTCGTTTTAAGGCCGGACTTTTGTCCCGGCTCCCAACACGCGCCCTTTCACGATTAGCCGCTCCATCGGAGCCGCACACGCACCGACAACCCGGATGGGTTGTCGCTCTTCACCACAAGTGACGACCGGCTATGAATCGGCCGGTCAAAAGCGAGAATCAGAAATCAAAACAAAAGAAAGAGGAATTAACTGTAATGCATTCACAACGCACCTTGCTGCTTTGCAGCATCATCATAACACTGACGACACTGACCGCCGCGCGCGCCAGCACCCTCACCACTGTGCCCATGCAAGGGCCGATGGTACACGTTGGAATCAAATATGCCGATCACGGTGAGGGTCCGCATCTGCACATCCACGTCGAAACACCAGTGCCGGTGCTGACGCCGTTGACCGTAAGCCACCCCGGCGATCAATTCGACAACACCGATCCATGGTTCAGCGATCTCGATCCCAGTGCCGACGCCAGGGCATTCAACCGCCAATACGGTTTCGTGCTGGATGGAGAAAGCGAGCCATTGCCGGCCGGCTACGGTATCTGGATTCGCCAACTCACTGCCACGCTCGGTTTGGAGGTGTTCCGGTATCGAACCAGTCCGGACACTTGGGAACCAATCTTCGGCACCGATGGCTCCAGCGACACGTTGATGTGGAACCTCGGAATGTTTCATCCCGCCTACACCGCCCCGGCGGGCTCGGGCACGTACTACGCCACGTACGAAGCGTTTGTGGTGGATGACTTGTTGCAGCCGACGGGCGTGAGCGAAACATTCACACTCGAATGGCAGGTCATACCGGAACCGACGACGACCGCTCTGACACTGTTGGGACTCGGCGTGGCCGGTTGGGCGGCGCGACGACGCGCTGTCAAACCCCTTGAACCGTAACGAAGTGAATCAACGTCAGACAGCTCCGGTCGCGCTGCGGCGCGAGGCGTTCACCTTGATTGAGGTGTTGGTGGTGATCACGCTCATCGGAGTGCTCACGGCGTTGTTGTGGCCGGCGCTGGCGCGCGCCCGTGACAAGGCGCGCGCCATGCGCTGCGTCCACCATTTGCGGCATCTGGCGCTGGCCACCCGCATGTATGCGGACGACCACGACGACCGGCTGCCGCGCAGCTCGCACTCGGCGTTTGCCTACGGCCAAGCACCGTGGGGACGAGCGTTGGCCGGTTATCTCGGCCAACCCGGCGCGGGTTGGACCAATCTTTTCGCGGGCGTGTACCGCTGCCCGCTCAAGACCGGCACCGGCAACTGGAGCTACGGGTTGAATGTGTACTTTGAATTGACGCCTGCTGACGACGATTACGAAGGCAGTCCATCCACCTGGCCGCGATTTGGAGCGGTGCCGGTACCCTCGGCCACAGTCCTGTTTGCGGAAGTTCCCGGCAGCGCCGACCATGTCATGGCCCATTTCTGGACCGCACCGGCCGACGCCACCGATGTCGCCCACCGCCGCCATCACGAGCGAGCACATTATGTATTTGTGGACGGCCATATCGAATTACTCCGTTTGGCCGACACCTACGCGCCCGCCCAAAATCGCGACCGCTGGAACCCGTCCCGCGCCCAGTAAATGCCTGCCGTCATCGGCTGGTTCCCTGTCAGTCGTGTTGCTCATCCTGTTAGGCGCGTCCGCGGGCGCTGCGCTCGGGGAACCGTGTTGACGGTGGGCAAGGTGGATATTACGATGATAATATATCGTAACACACAGAATGGATGGCGGGACTCGCAGGGACAGTTGGCCCAGCCCGGCCATCATGTGAGAACGAGAGAGCGATATGCATATTCCCGATGGATTTCTCGATGCGAAGACAGTGGTGGCGACCGGCGCGCTGGCCGTAGCCGGTGTGGGCTGGTCATTGCGCCAGGCGCGGCTGCAATTGCCCCCCCGGCGAGTGCCGTTGCTCGGTGTGACGGCGGCGTTCATTTTCGCGGCGCAGATGTTGAACTTCCCGGTTGTGGCCGGCACGAGCGGGCATTTGGTTGGCGGCGTTCTGGCGGCGGTGTTGGTCGGGCCGGCCGCGGCGGTCGTGGTGATGACGGCGGTTCTGTTGCTGCAATGTTTCCTGTTCAATGACGGCGGCGTGACGGCTCTGGGCGCGAACATTTTCAATATGGCGCTCGTGGCGCCGTTGTGCGGGTATGGGATTTACCGGTTGACGCGGGGCACAACCGGCGACTTGCGTGTGAAGCTGTTGGCGGCGGCTTTTGCCGGTTGGTGTGCCACGGTGTTGGCGGCGGTTTCTTGTGCCGGCCAACTGGCGATGTCGGGCACGGCACCATGGCGGGCGGTGTTCCCGGCGATGTCGGGCGTGCACATGTTGATTGGCATCGGCGAGGGCGCGATCACGGCATTGGTGCTGGTGGCGATAGCGCGGGCGCGGCCGGAACTGCTGGAGTCCAGTCAATCGGCGCGGGGGGCGCTGGTGTCGGGCGGTTTGGTGGCGGTGGGGTTGGCAGTGTTTGTTGCGCCGTTTGCCTGCGGCTGGCCGGACGGTTTGGAGAAAGTGGCATCCACATGGGGGTTTGAACACGCCGCGGCGGAGCCGATCCTGCCGGCCCCGCTACCGGGTTACAGTTGGCCCGGCAGGGAGGCGTCGCCGTGGACGACCGCGGTTGTCGGCGTGGCCGGCACGTTGCTGGCGTTTGCACTGGCATGGGTGTTGGCGCGTGTTCTTTCTCCGAAAGAGTCGCACTGATGCGCCACGATTTTCTTGATCGCCACAGCCGCTCGGATAGTGCGGTGCATCGTGTGCCGGCAGGAATCAAACTTGCCACGGCGCTGTTGCTGATCGTGGCCATCGTGATCCTGCCGGTCTCTTGCGGTGCTTGGTTTGCGCCGGCGCTGATGGCGGTGGCCGTTCTCAGCCGGTTGCCGGCCGGCTATGTTGTCACGCGGTTGTTGTTGTTGGAGCCGTTTGTGCTGGGCGTGGCCGTGCTGGCATGGTTGCAACCGGGAGGCGGACGGGTGTTTGTCACCATCGTCGTCCGCAGTACGCTGTGTTTGTTCACGATGATCTTGTTGTCGGGCACGACGCCGTTTGCGGAGGTGTTGCGGGTCTTGCGGCGCGCGCGGATGCCGGGTTTGTTGGTGACGACCTTGGCGTTGATGTACCGCTATTTGTTTGTTTTGGTGGAGGAAGTGGAGCGGATGCGGCGGGCGCGCGCCTGCCGGACGTTCGACCGGCGGCGCTGGCACGGGTGGAAATCGCTGGGGATGGTGGCCGGTCAATTGTTTGTGCGTTCGACGGAGCGCGCGGAACGGATCTATGCGGCGATGCTGGCCAGGGGTTGGAAATGATGCCGGCGATTGAAGTGAAAGACCTCCGGTACCGGTACCAGGACGGGACGGAGGCGTTGTGCGGGTTGAACTTTTCCGTGGCGGAAGGCGAATGTGTGGGATTGATCGGCCCCAACGGGGCCGGCAAGTCCACATTGCTGCTGCATTTGAACGGCATCCTGCCGGAGAAGCTGGACGGCGCGGCCGCGGTGTTTGTGCACGGCAAGGCGTTGACGGAGCAGAACCTGCCGCAGATTCGGCGCGAGGTGGGTGTGCTGTTCCAGGATCCGGATGATCAATTGTTTTGTCCCACGGTGTTTGAGGATGTGGCGTTTGGGCCGCAGCAGTTTGGCGGGGATGTGGCGGCGGCGGTGCCGCGCGCGTTGGCGGCGGTGGGATTGGGCGGGTTCGAGAAGCGTTCTCCGCATCACTTGAGCCACGGCGAGAAGCGGCGGGTGTGCCTGGCCGGCGTGCTGGCGTGTGAACCGCGCGTGTTGGTGTTGGATGAGCCGACGAGCGATCTTGATCCGCGCGGACGGCGCGAGTTGAAGACGTTGCTGCAGACGATACCGGCCACAAAACTAATCGCGACACATGACTTGGAATTGGTGGTGGAGCTTTGTCCCCGCGTGATCATTTTGGACGAGGGCAAGATTGTGGCCGACGGCGAGACAACGAAGCTGCTGAACAACGCCGCGTTGATGCTTGCGCACGGCTTGGAGCGTCCTCACATCCTGCAACACCGTCACCCGCATTGAGACAGCATGGCCCGGTACCATTTCGTCCATTGGTCGCGGCGGGCGGGGTGGCCGGATTCGGTGGCGACTGTCTCTTCGATTTGCGGCGTCGCGTAGGTGATGACGCCTTTGCCGAGCCGATTCTTCAGCACAACCGGCAGGCGATCTTTGTCGCGCGTCAGAACTTCCGCGGTAACGGGACTCAATTCGATGCGAACGTGGCGGGGATGATGCGGCAGCGACCAAACGCGACCGCCGAATTTGACCGAGCTGGATTGGGGCGACCGGTAATTTACAGGGCGCGCGCCGAGCAGTTCGATGTACGCGTGGCCGAAGTTGACGGAATCCACGCCGTGCCAGATGACGCGACCGCCGTTGCGGACCCATTGGATGATGGCTTCGGTTTCTTCGCGACGCAAAACGGCGCCCGGTATGACGAGCGTACCGGGTATGTTTTCAAGTGGTTGGTCGCCACGGACGATTTGTATTTCGTGTCCGAGTTGCTGGAGGAGATAGTTGGCCATCACCAGCGAGCGGGAATAGTGGCGCGGTTCATTGCCGGGATTTGCTTGGTTGTCACGGTGATAGATTTCTTTCGGCCAGTAGAGACCAATGGATGGCTGGGGCGCGCGAGTGGCTGTCTGAATCTGCCGGGCAAATTGCAGGAAGAATTCGAGGCCGGGCTTGATCTTGCCGGAGTGGTCCACGAGTCCAAGGGTGCTTTCGAATTGGTTGCGAGTGTAGGGATGAACGTTGGCGGTGATGTCGCGCAGGCACCACCAGAGGAAACCGTTGGCTCCGGCGTTCCAGCAAGCCGGCAAGATGGCGCGGAGGTAGTTGTCTTGTTGGCATTTACCGAAGGTGACGATGGTGCCAAATTCTTGGAGCATGACCGGACCGAATGCGCGGGCGATCTTGGTGTAGAGGGGCAGCAGTGTTTGGCAGAGCGGATCGGTCATGCCGTCGAACGAGACGGAGTGCCAGGCGGGCACCGGGTAACCGTGCATGCTGTACAGGTCGCAGCCGGGTTGTTGGACGAATCGCCAGCCGGTGTCGTTGAGGACTTGGTTTTGTTCGTTGCCGGAGATGATGAGACAATCCGGGAACGAAGCGCGGATGGCGCGGTTGACGGTGGCGCACCAGTTGACGATGAAAGCGGGTGGGGCTTGGGAGCTATCCGGCAGGCAACACAGTTCGTTTCCTTGGTCAATAGCGAGGACGCAGTCCCGGTAAGGTGCAATTACGGCGGCAGCTTTTTTGGCAAAAGCGGCGGCGCGCGCGGTCATGTAGGGATCGGAAAATACATTGCGGCCTTTTCTCCATTCGGGCCAGAAGATGCCGCCGCTCATGAATCCGACAAACAGGGAAGGATGGGCGAGGATGTCGCGTTGCCGGCACCAGCGGAGGAAGTCCGCCAGTCGTTTGAAGGCGCGCGCATCGTAGCGGCCCGGCCGCGGTTCGAAGTCTTGCCAGCGAAGAAAGAATCGGATGCAGTTCAATCCGAGCGCGGACATCAGATCGAGGTCGTGCTGCATTTCAGTGGCGGGCCATCGTTGCCACATTTCGACGCCGCACGATGCCGGCCAGTAGTTGGCGCCGACCGGGATGATGCGATGGCCGTGACGGTTGAAATATCCGTGGGAGTCGAGCGTGAATGTCATGGTTGAGTTTTGGTGTACTGGGGTTCTCGCAGATAGATGGGTTCTGGCGGGGCGCTGGATTGTTGCGCGAGGATGCCGATGGTGGAGGCTGACGGGAACCTCGATTCGGTGTCCACGACTGCGAATCCGCCCATCAACGTTTTCAGATCGTCGGCAAACATTTCGATTTCGGAACTGATGAACCAGATGGGATTGTGGATGAGGTCCGGCAAGGTTTCCAGCGATCCGATCCGGCAGGGCTGGGTGTTGCGACCGCTGCGGTTGTACACGGCAAAGTAGATTTCATCGCGCCGAGCATCGCCGATGACACAGATTTCCACGCAATCCTTCGGAATGCAGTCAGCCGCAGCCAAAGCGATGGCATCGTAGCTGGGGACTCCGACGACGGACGTGTTGCGGGGCAGCGCCAAACCCTTGGCAGCAGCGATGCCAGCACGGATGCCGGTGAACGATCCCGGCCCGGTGCCGACGACGATGCGAGAAATGTCGGAGCCGGTGAGCTTGTGTTGCGAGAGTTGCGTGGTGATCGTGGGGAAAAGTTGGTCGCCGGATCGGTCGCGTGTGAAGGCGGTTTCCGCAAGAACGCTGTCGTCTCGCAGCAAGGCAACGGAACCGCGAGGGGTGGATGTATCGAGGGCGAGTGTGATCATGGGACGATGGTTTCGATGGTGCGGGAAGTTGGTCCGGTGACAGTGAGCCGCAGGTGGAGCGTACCGGGCGGGAGCAACGGTTGAATTTTCTCGGCCCATTCCACGACGGTGACACCGCGACCGGCAAGGTACTCTTCGATGCCTATATTGACAGCTTCTTCAAGTGATTCGAGCCGGTATAGGTCAGCGTGATAGAGGGGAAGCCTTCCGCCGCGGTATTCGTGGATCAGTGTGAACGTGGGGCTGGTGATGTCTTCGGTGATGTCGAGTCCTTGGGCGATGCCTTTGACGAAGCAGGTCTTGCCAGCCCCAAGGTCACCGGTGAGGGCGATGACGTTGCCGGGCCGGAGCGTGGCGGCGAGGCGGCGACCGAACTCGCGGGTTTCATCGGCGAATAGCGAAATGATCATAGCCTAGGGGCGGGAGGAAAAGATACGTGCCGGTTGCATCAACAAGAGTGACGGTGC
>CAZEQV010000133.1:0-9144 GCA_964514435.1 uncultured Verrucomicrobiota bacterium | reverse complement strand
TCAGAAGCTGCGCGGTAAGGTTGTGTTGGTGGATTTCTGGGCGACGTGGTGCGGGCCTTGTGTGCGCGAACTGCCCCACGTGCTGACCACCTATGAAAAGTACAAGGGCAAAGGCTTTGAGATACTGGGCATATCACTGGACAAGGACAAAGACCGGCTGGTGCAATTCACCAAGGACAAGGGCATGACTTGGCCGCAATACTTCGACGGCAAGGTCTGGCAGAACGAAATCAGCACCCGGTTCGGGATCCGCTCCATACCGGCCATGTGGCTGGTGGACAAGAGCGGCAAAGTGCGCTCCACCGAAGCCCGCGCGGACCTGGACAATCAGGTCGCCAAGTTGCTGGCGGAATGACCGCCACGCCAGCGCCAGTCGTCACCGAGTTTCACCGTGGCTTCGCCCATTGTCCAAATCCGCGAGCTGAGCAAGCTCTACATGCACGGCGATATTGAGGTGACCGCGCTTCATCGCGTGTCGCTGGACATCGAAGCCGGTGAGTTTGTGGCGCTGATGGGTCCGAGCGGTTCCGGCAAGAGCACGCTGCTGCACATCATTGCCGGCATTGATCGGCCCACCAGCGGCCAGTGCATCGTGCAAGACACCGATGTCGGCGCATTGTCGGAAACAGACCTGGCGGACTGGCGAAACAATCATGTCGGCTTCGTCTTTCAGACGTTCAATTTGATCCCGGTGCTGACGGCATTTGAGAACGTGGAATTGCCGTTGCTGCTGACGCAGCTCAACGCGCGCGAACGACGTCAACACGTCGAGGTGGCCCTGCAACTGGTGGGGTTGGCCGACCGAATGAAGCATTTGCCCCGGCAACTTTCCGGCGGGCAAGAGCAACGTGTGGCCATTGCCCGCGCGTTGGTCACGGACCCGACGCTGCTGGTGGCGGATGAGCCGACCGGCAATCTGGATGCTCACGCGGCGGCGGAAGTGTTGGAGCTGATGCAGATGCTCAATCGCAGCGCCGGCAAGACGGTGATCATGGTCACGCACGATCCCAAGGCGGCTGCGTACGCCAAGCGCACGGTGCATCTGGAGAAGGGTGAACTTCTCGCCTCGCCATGACGATACCGGGGTTCATTGTCCGCAGCGCGTTGCGCAACAAACGGCGGTTTCTGCTGACCGTGCTGTCTGTGGCGATGAGTCTGTTTCTGTTCACGACGTTGCAGACAGCGTTGCGCGAATTGACCCAGCCGGCCACGTCGGAAGACGCGGCGCTGCGCATTGTCGTCCGCCACAAAGTGTCGCTTGGAAACATTCTTCCCAGCCGGTACATGTATCGCATCGAACGGATGCCCGGAGTGGCCGCTTGCATGAGGCTCACGTGGTTCGGCGGGATCTATCAGGATGAAAAAAACTTTTTTCCCCAGTTCGCCGTGGATGCTGAGAAGCTGTTTGACGTGTTCACGGAATCCACGATCACGAGACAGGAGGTGGACGCCTTCTTGAAAGAGCGGACGGCGTGTGTGGTCGGACACAAGACGATGAAGCGGTTTGGCTGGAAGATCGGCGACAAGATCACGTTGATGGGCACGCTCTGGCCGTGCGATCCCGAACTCACCATCCGCGGCGTCTATCACGGCGGGATTGACGAGACGAACCTCTTTTTTCATCACGCGTATCTCGATGAATTGATGGGGAACCAAGGCTTTGCCGGCACTTTTTGGCTGCGGGTGACGCACGCAGACGCCATACCGGGACTGATTGAGAAGATTGACGGCATGTTCCGCAACACAGATGCCGAAACCAAGACGGAGACAGAGCGCGCGTTCCAGCTTGGCTTCGTTTCGATGTTTGGGAACATCAAATTGCTCATCGGTTCCGTCAGCACGGTCATTGTGTTTACCATGATTCTGGTGACCGCCAGCACCATGAGCATGGCGATCCGGGAACGCGCGCGCGAAATCGCCGTTCTCAAAGCGGTCGGTTTTGACGGGATCCAGATTTTCGGATTGATCCTCGGTGAATCGTTTGGACTGGCGATGGCCGGTGGGCTGTTGGGATGTCTGGGGGCGTGGGCTGCGTTTCAATCGCTCGACATGTACACGCTGTCGCGCGGCGTGTTCATCAAGTTTGAAGTCACCCCGCACATTCTGGCGAGCGGGATTCTCATCTCGGGTATGCTGGGCGTCATCAGTTGCCTCGCGCCGGCCTATGCCACGATGAAGATGAGCGTGGTGAGCGGACTGAAAACGTTGGATTGAGGGACGCATGGCGTTACCGGTCAAATACAATCTCCGCAATCTTCGCATCCGCTGGCGTTCCACGCTGGCAACGGTGTTGGGCGTGGCGTTGGTGGTGGCGGTGTTCGTCATGGTCACGGCGCTGGCACAAGGGTTGAATGCCACCTACATCAGCACCGGCGATGTTCGCAACCTGTTGGTGCTCCGGAAGGGTTCCACGTCCGAAACCAGCAGCCAGGTCGGGCGCGATCAAGTGCGACAGATCCGGTATTTGGACGAGATCGAACGCAACGAGGCCGGCCAACCTTTGGCCTCGGCGGAGATCATCGTGTTGAGCAATTTGGAGCGTGCTCAGGGGAAGGGCACCGCCAATGTTCTGGTGCGCGGGCTGGGGCCGGTCGGCTTGGAGTTGCGCCCCAACGTGCGAATCGTCGAGGGCCGGATGTTCCGTCCCGGCCTCCATGAATGTGTGGTGAGCCGGAAAATTTCGGAGCGATTCGAAGGGTGCCGGATTGGCCAGACATTTCGCACGGGCAAGTACGACTGGAGCGTTGTGGGGATTTTCGACGCCAGCCGGACCGCGTACGATTCGGAAATCTGGGTGGATGCCGACGAGGCTCGCGACGCGTTTAATCGGTCGTTCTATGGCTCTGTCTTGTTGCGGCCGCGAAATGAGCAAGCGGCTACGAATCTTGTGCAACGCTTGGAAGCGGACAAACAGCTTCACGTCCGAGTCTTGCCCGAGACAGAGTACTACTCCGAACAGACGCAAACGGCGGCGCCCATCCAATTCATGGGGCGGTTTCTCGCCATTATCATGAGCATCGGGGCGGCGTTCTCGGCGATGAACACGATGTATGCGGCCGTGGGTGCGCGCACGCGTGAGATCGGCACCTTGCGGGTGTTGGGATTCAAACGCCGCGAAATCTACATTTCATTCATGATCGAATCCATCTGCTTGGGGCTGGTGGGCGGCGCGTTGGGCTGCCTGTTCTCGTTGCCCTTAAACGGATGGGCAACCGGCACATTCAGTTGGACAACCTTTTCGGAAGTGGCATTTGAGTTTCGCATTACCCCGTCGCTGCTCGCCAAAGGGATGGGGTTTGCGGTCTTGATGGGAATACTGGGCGGAATCCTGCCGGCCAAGATGGCAGCGCAGAAGCCGGTCTTGGACGCCTTGCGCGCCACCTGACCGGGTGATAGGGAGGAACGATTGTAATGAATACAAACCAACGCGAACAAACACTGTCAGAACTCCGAATTCAGCCGGCCAAGAAAGCCCGCAAGCGCACCGGACCGTTGATCATGATCGCCATTGTGCTGCTGGCCATCGTGGCGTGCATCGCCGTCTATTCCAGCACGCGCAAGTCGGACCGTGAGTCTGTCCCGTCCAAGAGTATCGCCGGCTCTGTCGCTTCGCCAACGCCCGCGCCGTCAAAGCCCGGTGACGTGGTGTTGACCGTCAGCGGCTACGTGATTCCACGCGAACGCATCGAGATCAGCCCGAGATTCCAAGGAACGGTGCGGTGGATCGGGGTTCGCAAGGGCGACGCCGTGAAGAAGGGCGAGGTGATTGTCCGATTGGATGACGACGAGTTCACAGCGAGGCTCAAAGAGGCCGAAGGCCGCGTGGCACTGGCCGAGGCGAATTTGAACAACGCGGAGATCACCCTTCGCCGTCAGTTGGACCTCGCCAAAAACCGCGTGGACAGCGAAAGCGCTGTGGATGAAGCTCGTCGCGCCCGCGATGCCGCCGCCGCCAGTCTGAAAATAGCGCAAGGCAGCCTGATGCTGGCGCAAACCTATGTGAACTGGTGCACGATCGTCGCGCCCATCAACGGCACCATCCTCGAAAAGCTGGCTGACGAAAACGAACTGGTCGTGCCGCAAAGCTTTGGCGGCGGACGCGGTCCCAGCACGGCGCTGGTGGCGATGGCTGACCTGAGTGATTTGCAGGTGGAGATTGACGTGAATGAATCCGACCTCGCGCGGGTCCGCCCCAAGCAACGCTGCCGGATCACGCCCGAAGCGTACACCGACAAGACATACTCCGGGTACGTTGCCGAAATCGCGCCCGAAGCCAACCGCCAAAAAGGCACGCTGCAAGTGAAAGTGCAGATTGAGAATCCTGACCGGCATCTGACCCCCGAACTCACCGCCAAAGTCGAGTTCTTGGCGGGCGCACCGTAAACGCTTACAGTTCGCTTGCCGCGACCGACGGCTTGAACCGGGAACGGAGGCGCCCGGCTCGAAGCTGTTGAACGAGCAATCCGGATCAATCCTGCCCCTCATTGGCCGGTGCGCCAATGGAGGCCAACGCGCGCATGCGTTATGGAGCACTTTGTTCCTCAGAACTCGGCTGACCGGAGAGCCTCTGGCTCTGTCATCACACAATCCGAGGGTCGTTGGCCGGACCGTCGGCCAGCCGCGAATCACCAACGACTTGGCGCGCCCGGCGGTCACGCCTTGCCCTCAGAATCGAGTAGGACGGAGCACTCGTGCCTCCCTCGTTACCAAGCTCCTTTGGGGAACGCGCTTGCCGGCGAACCCTGTTTCGCAGCGGTTCATGTCGCCCGGTATGCCAGCATTGTACTGGCTTTGCCGGGAGTGCACCGCAAGTCTTGTAGGGCGGGCACGCCTGTCGTGTAGGCTGCCCGCCGTTGGTCCGGGGTGTGAACCAGGAGCGCGGCGCGAACCCCGCGACAGGGGATTCGCGCCCTTCAATTCTGGACTAGCTCAAACCTTTGCGATGCGCCCCGCTTGCAGGGCGGTGAGACATTCTTCCTGCGCGAGCGGATGCTATCATGCATCGTAAGACGACCGTGCTTGTCGGCTCCGTCGCCGTTGACCGGTGTTGGCCGTCGCCGGGTGGCTGAAACGTCGCCGCCGGTTTCCTAAACCAGATTCTCACTTTGCTTCTTCCACCCCAAAGGTCAATGTTCCGCGAGCGGCTGCCCACCGGTTTGAATCACCCGGCCGGGCAGACGTTGTTTGACAGGGCGGGGCACGCGTGAGAAAAGAGGCGCATGGCAAACACGGGAAAAGACGTGGTTGATTTTACCGAGCAGGAACCTTGGCGGCTGTTTCGCATCATGGCGGAGTTTGTGGACAGTTTTGAGACGATGAGCAAAGTGGGTCCGGCGGTGACGGTGTTTGGCAGCGCGCGCATACCGGCTGAGCACCCGTGGTACAAGCTGGCGGAGCGCACCGGCCGATTGATCGTGGAGCGCGGGTATGCGGCCATTACCGGCGGTGGTCCCGGTATCATGGAGGCGGTCAACAAGGGAGCAGCCGAAGCCGGTGGCGTTTCCGTGGGATTGAACATTCAGTTGCCTCACGAGCAGAAACCGAATCCGTACATGAACCGGTCACTCAACTTTCATTACTTCTTTGTTCGCAAAGTGTGTTTTGTGAAATACGCGAGCGGTTTCATTTTGTTCCCCGGTGGTTTTGGCACGATGGACGAATTTTTTGAGGCGATCACCTTGATTCAGACCGAACGGATCAAGCGGTTCCCGGTGGTGTTGATGGGATGCGAACATTGGCGCGGGGTTCAGGATTGGATTCGCGAACGGCTGTTGGGCAACAATCTCATCGGCCCGAACGACACCCAGCTTTTCCACTGCACGGACGATCCGGTCGAAGCGATGGATGTTGTCGTTCGATCCATTACCGTGAATCAGGCAAAGGGATGACGGCCTTGCACACTCAAGTCACCGTTCTCCCCAATCGCGTTCGGGTTGCCACGGCCCGCATGGCGGAGATGGAGAGCGTCGCGTTCGGCATCTGGGTGGGCATTGGCGGCCGGTATGAATCGAGACAGCACGGCGGCATCTCCCATTTTCTGGAGCATTTGCTGTTCAAAGGCACGCGGCGTCGGACGGCCCGGCAAATCAGCCAGGCCATCGAAGGTGTCGGCGGCCTCATCAACGCGTTCACCGGCGAGGAGGCAACCTGCTACTACGCCAAGACCAGCCACCGGTTTCTCGATATTGCCACGGATGTGCTGTGCGACATGTATCGCCATCCCCGTCTCCTGCCGTCTGACATCGAGCGCGAGCGCAGCGTGATCAAAGAGGAACTGCTGATGTACCGCGACCAGCCGGACCAATATGTCCACGAAATGCTGGGCGAACTTCTCTGGCCCAACCATCCGCTCGGACGTTCCATCACCGGCACGCCCGAAACCCTTGATCGAATCAATCGCGCCGAACTCACTCGATACTGGCGCGCCAACTATTCCGCCGCCAACACCATCGTCGCCGTGGCCGGACAATGCGATCATGCCGACATCGTGGCCCGTGTCACGAAAGCCCTGCCGTTTCCGCGCCGTTCATCGCGGGCGCGATACCAACCCGTCCCGGCCAGCCGCCAGCGCGCTCCCGCCGTCCGTCTGCTGACCAAGAACGTCGAGCAAACCCATGTCGCTCTCGCCGTGCGCGGCGTTTCCCGTCATGACCTCCGACGGTTTGCCGTCAAGCTTCTCAGCGTGATCCTGGGCGAGAACATGAGTTCTCGACTGTTTCAGATCATCCGCGAGGAACACGGCCTGGCCTATTCCATCAACTCCTCCACCACCTATTTCGACGATACCGGCGCCTTGATCATCTCCGTCGGACTGGACACGAAACAACTTCACCGGGCGTTGCGGCTCATCTTGCGCGAACTCGGTCGCATGGCGCGTTCCGGTCCCGATTGCCGCGAACTGCAGCGCGCCAAAGACTACGCCATCGGCCAGATGCGGATGGGACTCGAAGTCTCCAGCAATCAAATGATGTGGATCGGCGAACATCTCCTGGCCTACAACCGGATTCCCACCACCGACGAAATCGAAAAACAAGTCATGGCGGTCACCGACTCCCACGTGAGACACATGGCCGCTGAGCTTTTCCACGATCACCGGTTGCACGCCGCGATCATCTCTCCCTCCGGGGATGTGGACAGGCTAAAAGAGATCCTCACGTTCCGATAGCCGCCCGGATAGCCGCATAGACCAACGACGGCACCGGCCACAGCCACGGCAACGGAAACGAGCGCAATTCATCCGCCGTCAGCGTCACCGCATACAGATGCCGCATCCTCTCCGGTCGGTCGTGGTAGTACGTGAAGAAATCCCGCAGCCATACGCCCCACATCGCCCCAAGGACCAACGCGCTCTGCCACACAATCGCCCCCGCCGCCAACACACCGTACGCGACCAACTCCCTCTTCCTTCGCGCAGGCAGGTCGTGAAGAATCATGGCGTGTTCTGCCGCCGCCATCTTGAACCGCAGCTCAAAGACGCGGACCGTCAACGCCGCCGGCACGGCCGCCACGACCAAGAGCAACACGCCCAGCCAATCCCAGCCGGCTACTCCCACGACCCGGTAGTGAACCACCGTCAGCGCCGCCAGCACCAGAAACGCCGCGTTCATCAACCATCGTCTCACCCGGTCATGTTCCGCCTCGCTGGGATCGTGCATCCGCGTGGCGCCTCCCATCCCACCCGGCGCGACGACCGTGGGGCGACGTGAAGATTTCGGGTTCATACTTGGCCGAAATCTTACCCGCGTATATGATGCCCGTAAAGTTCTCCGCGACGACCGTGATCACCCTCGTTCCCCGACAACTTCCCGAATGGATCGAACCGCAGGCCCTGTTTGCCGCGCTCAACCGGCAACCTCACTGCGTCTGGCTCGATTCTGCCACCGACGCCGCTGTGTCCATCATCGGCGTTGCCCCGAGAGTTGTCTTCCAGGCCAAAGCCGACCGGATTCAAATCACCCAAGCCGGCATGACCACTCATCTGCGTTGTAATCCGTTCGACGTGCTTCGTTCGATGATCGCCGAGCGCGCCCAGCCGCACGACAAAAGCTTCCCGGTCGGCGCCGCCATCGGGTATTTCGCCTACGATCTCAAAAACCAGATTGAAAACCTGCCGGCCAATGCTGCCGACGATCTTGGCCTGCCGGACTGCTGGTTCGGATTCTACGACGACCTCCATGTTTTCGATCACGAGCACCGCCGGGTCTGGCGTGTGGGTTCTCCGCCGCAACTTTCCGGGGTGGCGCCTTGCCGGTCACCCATAGTCCGCACGGCCATCACCTCCAACTTCACCCGCGACACCTACCGGCAAGCTGTCCGGCGCGCCAAGAACTACATCGCGGCCGGTGACATCTATCAGGTCAACCTCTCCCAACGGTTCCAGTGCGACTTGGACGCTGAGCCTTCCGAGATTTACGCCGCCTTGCGTCAATCCAACCCGGCCCCCTACTGCGCGTATCTCGACATCGGCCACGCCCAGATTCTTTCCTCGTCGCCAGAGTGCTTTCTTCGCCTCCACGACCGGCACGTAATCACCCGCCCGATCAAAGGCACCCGGCCGCGCGGCAACAATCCCGATGAAGACCGTCGCATCGCGACCGAACTGCGCGCGTCGCCCAAGGACAACGCCGAACTGGTCATGATCACCGACCTCGAACGCAACGACCTTGGCAAAGTGTGCCGGTACGGTTCCGTTCGCGTTAGCGACTTGGTGCGAGTGGAACAATTCGCCCACGTCTTTCATCTGGTTTCCACCGTCGAAGGAGAACTTCGTCCCGGTGTTTCTCATGTGGACTGCGTTCGCTCCTGTTTTCCCGGTGGCTCCATCACCGGTGCGCCCAAGATTCGCGCCATGCAGATCATTGACGAACTCGAACCGCACGCCCGCGGCGTCTATACCGGTGCCATGGGATTTCTCGGCTACAACAACGTCAGCCATTTCAACATCGCCATCCGCACCGTCGTCCGCCAGAACCGTCGCTTGACGTTTCACGCGAAGAGGGCTTCCCCCATCCTCGCCATGGAAGAGACCCCACGCACCTCGGTTTCGTATAGCGGCACTGCCGCCCGCACCAGGCCGTCGAACTTTTGCCAGATGTCGTCCATATAGCGATCCTGCATCGCCACCCGGTTGCGGACGAACTCCGG
>CAZEQV010000132.1:0-9213 GCA_964514435.1 uncultured Verrucomicrobiota bacterium | reverse complement strand
GTACTCAAGCCCCGGATGTTCGTCGGCCCGGTAATCGGCGGGGCCAGCGCCGGGCCGGGCCGGGTGTAGAAAAAGTGCGGGTCGGCGCCGGCAAACTTCGCCTTCCAGCAATTTGCCAACGCGGTCATTTGCTCGCCGAAATGCGCGCCCTGGTCCCCCGCCACCATGCCGGGACCGGTCAGAAAGATGATGCCCTTGAAACTGCCGGGCGTGAACGGGCACACCATCACATTGTACACCGTGGCCGCGTCCGTTTTCACCAAGCCGCCCAGCTCCGGATATTTCCCCCACGCCACCCCGTCCGGCACCTTTTTCGTCTGGATCAAGGCCGGGATGTATTCGCTCCAGTATTTCTTCCACGCCTCCAGATACCGGCGGACGTTGGCCTCATAATACTTGTTACCGGGACGCACGCTGGCCAGTTGCTCGTAATCCGCCTGCAAACTCGGCGCTTGATCAAGACATTCCCCGGCAATCCAACACTTCAACGCCGGCTCGACGATCCCCTTGCCGGCCGCCGTTTGCATGAAAATAATCCCGACCGGCTTGCCGGTCTTGGCGGCGATGCGTTGCCCCAACGCCGCCGCAAACCCATCCGCGTCCTCCCAAATCGAAGCAAACCGGCTGTCCAGCGCGTTGGAGGTGGACACGTTGAACCGCCGCGGACGCGCGGACTGATCCTCTTTGGAGCGGCGGATCATCATGCGGACGATGCCGCCGGTCGGGCCGGCCGGCGCGTCCAGCTTCCCGCCGGGCGCGGCAACATACCACACGTCGCCGATCACGATGTTCGTGCAAACGCGCTCGTGCACCAGCGCGCCGTCAATCGTGAACGTGACTTTCAACGTCTTCGGTTCGGCGCTGGCTTCCATCGCCGGCACGGTGACCTGCCACTCCTTCATCCCCGGCGTTACCGGGATGGTCTTTTCGATCCCGACAAAACTGAACTTGATCTCCGCCGCGCCTTTCGCTTCGTAGCCAAAGTCATGGAGCGCCGAACCGCGGATCACGATCGGCTGACCGGCTTGAAGCACGGCGTTGTCGCGGAACTGCGCGCTCAACAACGGCATCTTCCGGTATTCATACGCCAGACCCACGGTGTTCGGGTCAATGGTCTCGCCGTCAATCTTCAACTTTTCATCCGGCCACGTTTTGCTGGTGACCAACTCGTGGTCGTAATAGATGAACGGCGTCAGCGGCAGCATCGCCTGATTGTAAATGTTCGGCTGGTTGCCGGCCCCGCCCGTGGCATACGCCACGCCGCGCGGGGCTTTGACCTTCGGCGACGTGACGATGAGTTTCTCGCCCGCGATCTGCACCGCGGCCGGGCACCAGACGCGATCCTCACCGGCCACGTAGAACAGTTTCACCTTGTCCGCGCCGTTGGGAATGACCTTCGGCAATCCCAGCCCGTCTTTGGCGTTGCTGCCCGTCTCCGCCACCACCAAACCGCCGGCCGCGTTCTCCAACTCGACCATCACCTTGTCGCCCTCGACCCGGTAGGACTTGAACATCGGCCCGTCGGCGACCACGTTTTTGCCGTATTCGTTTTTCAACGCATGCAATGCGAGCCGTTGCCCCGCGAGCGTCTTGTTGAAGTAGTGAATCGCGCCGGTGATATCAATCTGGCTGGCCATGCCGGTATGCGGGATGTCGCGCGCCAGCCACGTGCCCAACCGCATTTCCGCCATGCCGCCGATCTCGGGCGCGTTCTGCTGGCCGGGCGCGTAAAACTGGTTGAAATACACCGGCAAGTCCGGCCGGTTCCACATCAACCGCCAGCCGCGAATCAGGCTGTGCAGGTTGTTGTAGTACACCAAACCCTCGTTGATGTTGGCGTAGCCCTGATTCCAAATCCCGCCGCGCACCGCATACGGAATCATCGGGTTCAACCGCGCATTGAACAGCCACGACGCATCCCGGTTTCCGTCCATGTTGCCGGGCACTTTCGTGGAAACTTCCTGGCCGGCTTTCAGATCGCTCTCCACCGCCGCGTAATACTTGTCCCACGCCGCCCTGTGCTCCGGCGTGGCCGGGTCGGTCTCCAGGATTTTCCGGTAAATCGCCCGGGTATATTCATCCGTGCCATCCCGAAACCCGATGCGCGGCGTCCACGCCTGAATCGAAGTTTGACTGAACGAGCAATTCAAGATGCCGACCGGCACGTCCACTTCGCGGAACACATGATAGGCGAACGAATACGCAATCGCGCTCATGTTGCCGGCCTCGGAATGCCACGCCGCATTCGCGCGCTCGACCGGGTGCAACGCCGCAAAATAATCCGTGATCTTGGCCTCGCGAATCACCGGCGCCTTTTCCTTGCCCTCCTTCACGCGCACGGCAATCTGCTTTTGCAGCACCTGACCCACGTCGGACTTGGGCGCGGCCAGCCATTGCATGTTCGACTGCCCCGACGCAAACCACACTTCACCCACAAGAATATCCTTGATCGTAACCGTCTTGCCGGTGCTCTCGGTGACCACCATCGTGGCCGGCTCGAAGCTCGCCTTCAACGGATCGAGTTCCACCAACCATTTCCCATCCTGGCCGGCGGTTGCCGTTTTCTTCTGCCCGGCAAACTCGACGGTGACCTTTGTGCCCGGCGCGCTCCATCCCCAGACCGGCGCCTTCATGTCCCGCTGCAACACCGCCCCATCGCGGAACGGCGCGCCCAACTCGATGGCAAGTTTGGGTTGCGCGGCAACTCGGGCATCGGTCGAAGGCGGCTCGCCCTCCTCCTCTTGCGCGCGCAGACTCGGTGTGACCGTCGTCAGGAAAACAACTACAGCGAAGCCAAACAGTTTCTTGTTCATAATTATTCTTTCTCGACCACGTTTCTTCCGGTAACTGGCGCCCGTTTTGTTTTGGCGCACCGAGGCTGTGCGGTCAACTAGCGCCGCATTGTATTCGTTGCTTGCTTCCATCACCATCTGTTTCGCGTTCCCACTCCCCTGGGGCGTACCGCAAGTTTTGAGCTGGTCCGGAATTGTCGGGCGCGAATCCCTGTCGTTTAGGGTTCGCGCCGCGACCATGGTTCACACCCCGAACCAACGGCGGGCAGCCTAGACGACAGGCGTGCCCGCCCTACAAAACTTGCGGTGCGCCCTCCCCCGGCATCGTGGCGGGGAAACGGATCCCATCACGATGGGAACAATCCCACCCGCAACCAACAAGGCTGACACCGGCGAACTTCAATCATTGCACGCCGCTAGCGAATCACCCGCAGTTGGCCGCGCAGAATCGTCACCGATCCTTCACCGTCGCGACTTCGTTCCGAAACATGATTCACGGAATGTCCGCGCATGAACTCAATCCCGTCTCGGCTCGTGATTCTCGGTTTGGCGCTGTTGGCGACGACAACGACCCATGCTCAATTCGTCATTGATGGCGCGTCCAACACCGCGCAAACGGTCTCCAGCGGGACCGGCTTGGTGACCACCAATGGCACCTTGACGCTGACCGGCACAACCGTCCCGGTCACCATGTCGGGCACGTCAGTCTTGACCAACTTCGGCACCATCACCCAGACCGGCACGGGGCGCGCCATCAACAACTCCGCCGCCTCCGCCAACCTCGTCATTTTCAACGGCTCCAACGCCCTCATCAAAGCCACCGCGCAAGACGCGCTGAAAACCGCCAACTCCGCCATCACCGTCATCAATTACGGCTCGATGATTTCCAGCAACGGCCAAGTCCTCGACCTGCGCGACATCACCTCGCAACCCAACACGGTCATCAACCACGCCAGCGGTTCGATGATCGCCACCGGCGAGGACGCGGTCCGCCCCGGTGTCAACGGCGTCGTCACCAACTTCGGCCTGATCCAAGCCATACCGGTGGGCACCAGCGGCAGCGACGGCATTGACGCGGGCGGCAACACCGGCGTGCGCGTGCACAATACCGGCACCATCCAGGGCCGACACGGCATTACCGGCGGCGCGACCACTTACGCGATTTCCATTCACAACGCCACCGGCGGCCTGCTGCGCGGCGTCAACGGCTCCGGTGTCAACATTGACGGCGTGGCGGCCACCTCCACCGCGGTAGTCACCAACGAATCCGGCGCGACCATCGAGGGCTTGGTGGACGCCACCAGCCCCAATGGCGATGGCGACGGCGTGGACGTGGATGGCGTGGTCACTCTCCACAATGCCGGTCTCATTCGCGGTCTCGGAGCCAAAGGCGTGGACAGCGGCAGCCAACCCAACAACGCCGAAGGCGTCGCCATCGGCGGCGGCACCATCATCAACGCTGCGACCGGACAAATCATCGGCAGCACATTGCTGGCGGACGCGCCCAACACCGACACAACCCGGCAAGGCAACGGCATCCTCGCCGACAACGGCGCCGGCGGCAGCGCCGTCGCGGCCACCACGATTGACAATGCCGGCCTGATTTGGGGCAAGACCGGTTTCGGCGTCAAACTCGTCGGCGCGTTCGATGACACCATCTACAACCGCGCCGGTGCCACCATCGAGGGCAACGACGCGCCCGGCGGCGGGGCGCTCTCGGTCATTCAGATGGGTGCCGGCAACGATGTCATCACCAACGCCGGCGCGGTTGTTCACTCGGCCGGCCACGGCGCCACGGCCATCGCCCTCGAAGCCGGCAACGATACGCTGGTGATCGCGGGCGGCGTCGCCAGCGTGCAAGGCGGCATGGACGGCGGCAGTGGCACGGACACGGTGCAACTCAACATCGGCACCGGCAACACCTTCACCCATCAGGGCAGCATCACCAACTTCGAGGACTTCGCCGCCAATTCCGGCAAGGCTGTGTTGCGGGGGCCGGTGACCATTGATGGCGCGGCCACGGTCGCCGCGCTGGCCGCGGTGCACGTCAACGGCTCGTTCGCCGCCACCACTCTCACCGTGGCCGGCACGTTGGCGGGCACGGGCACCGTCAACGCCGTCACCACCGTGGCCGAAGGCGGCGCGCTCGCGCCCGGCAACTCCATCGGCACGCTCACCTTCGCCGCCAATCTCGACATTGCCCTCGCCGTCTCCAACCTGACCGGGGCATTGAAATTCGAGTTGGGCGCGCCCGGCAACCACGATCAAATCGTTCTGTCCGCCGGCACGCTGAGCATCGGCAACGGACTGCTGGAATTCGACGACTTCAGCTTCACCGACAGCGGCGTCACCAACGGCACGTACATCCTGTTTTCCACGGACAGCGCGATTGACGGCACGCTCGGCGGCAGCCTGACCGGCTTCATTGGCGCCTATCAAGCCACCTTGAGTTTGGGCGACAGCAACACCGATATCATGTTGACGGTCGTTCCCGAACCCAGCTCATTCGTGTTGGCCGGTGCGGGACTCTTGCTGTTGGCGTGGCGAAGAATTTCACGTCGCTCGTAATCGCATTCCTCGCGGCCAATCCTCGATCGGATCATCAAACTTTTTATGTGTGACTTGGGTCAGCCGCTTGAAACTGAAGAGCCAACCACTACCGGAGAGGCGATGAATACCCCACAAACTGAATCACAACCCACATCGTCGTTCCGAAAGACAATCACCGGTGGTTTCCAATTCTCAATTTGGGACACCGGTCATGCTCGCGGTGGCGCAAGTATGGGCTTCCGTTGGGAGGCAATGAAAATGAGCCGCGCGCTTTGCGGCAGCGTCCGTGCTGTTCTGGCGGCGGTTCTCGTTCTGGGTTCGGTGGCGCAGGCCGACATCTCCATCGAGACGGTGCTGGTGGACAACGTCGGCAACACGGCGGATACCACCGGCTACGGCGCGGTGGATTACTCCTACAACATCGGCAAGTACGAGGTGACCGCCGGGCAGTACACGGCGTTCCTGAACGCCGTTGCCAAGACCGACACCTACGACCTCTACAATCCCAACATGGCGCTCACGAACAACGGCAGCGGGATCACCCGCAGCGGATCGCCGGGCGATTACACCTATAGCGTTGAGGCGGCGTTCGTGAGCCGCCCGGTCAACTATGTGAGTTTCTGGGATGCCGTGCGGTTTGCCAACTGGCTGCACAATGGGCAGCCCACCGGGGCGCAGGACAACAGCACCACCGAGGACGGCGCATACACGCTCACGTGGCTGAGCATCAGCGACAACTCGGTCACCCGCAATATGGGCTGGATGTGGGCGGTGGCCAGCGAAGATGAGTGGTACAAGGCCGCGTATCACAAGAACGACGGCAACACGGCCAACTACTTCTTCTATCCGACGAGCAGTGATTCGGTGCCGGGCACGGATCTGGCTGATCCGTCGGGCAACAACGCCAACTACTTTGGAGGCGTGGCGTACCCCATCGCTCCGCCGTACTACACGACGCTCGCCGGCGAGTTCCAGATCAGTGGCAGCCCTTACGGGACGTTTGACCAGGGCGGCAACGTGGATGAGTGGAACGAGGCGATCATCTTTGATGTGACGCGCGGTTTCCGGGGCGGGTCGTTCAACAGCCTCGACGACGGCTTGCAGTCCGATTTTCGCAGCATGACCGACCCGACGACCGAGAGCGACACGCTCGGATTTCGGGTCGTTCACCCAATTCCTGAGCCATCTACGATGGCGCTGGTCGCGTTCAGTGTTGCCGTGCTCTTTGGCTGGCGAAGGCGCGGCGGAAGATAGCCTTGGCCTCTGGCCTTGCGCCGTGCAGTCTCCTTGAATGGGCGCTTCGCGGAGTCACACACGTGAACAGTGATGTCACTCCCCGTCCCAGAAGCCGCGCTGGTCACCGGCTGCAGCGCAGCCGCAGGATCAGGTGCGGAGCATCGCCGACGGGAACATGGATTGTCATCGCCTCGCCCGTTCCGTTTGTCGCTGTCCCGCTGTGCGTCCAAGTGGTCAGGTTCGTAGAAATCTCCGGCTGATAGCTTACTGCAAATTCAGAGTCAAAGTTGGTTTGCAGGGTGCCATTCGTCAGGGTGGGGTTGGTTAGCGCGACGGCCAGTGGCGGCGGCAACAAACGGTCGCGGTAGTAGATCGTGGCTTGTGTGTTGGGGTTGCCGGCCCCGATTTGGTAGGAGGCGCGGACGACGCCGTCGGCGCCGACGGCGAAGTTGTGGAAGCCGGCGGCGTTAGTGGGGGCCAGGTCGGTGAGATATTCGTAGCCGGTCTCGATGTGTTGACCCCGGCGCAGCACCCAGGTGCCGAGGATATCTTCGCCGGGCCGGTACTGTCGTTTCCAGAAGAACCAAACGATGTCGTGGGCAAAGTCGTAGGCGGATTTGCTGAGCAGATGGTATTCACCGTCGGGTGTGACGCGCTGGAAGCCGGTCGCGCCGGCGTGCTGGTGCCAGTTCGTGCCGGCATCGTTCGAGTGGCCGATATAGACCCAGGAGTTGAGCGATGGGTCATATTGATGATAGGCCAGGTGCAACACGCCGTGGCGGTCCACGGCCAGTTGCGGGTCCCATTCGCGCCACGATCCGCCGGCGGCGGTTTGAATCGGCAGCCAGGTGGTACCGCCGTCGGGGCTGACGCGCAGTTGAATGTCCCAGTTGGCCGCAGGCGTGCCGGCGCCGGAGATGGCGTTGCGCCAAGCGATGGCGATGAGGTTGCCGGTGACGCCACTGAGGTCCGCGGTGGGGAACGCCGAGTGTTGTCCGTCGTCGGCGCTGAGCATGACGGGGGTGCTGAAGTTGGTGGTGCCGGGCGGGATTTGGGCATACCAGACCTCGGCCGGTGTGCTCGTGTTCTCGTGATTGCCGTCGTGCCAGAACAGATGCACGCGCCCGGCGCGGTCGGCCATGACCTGGCTGTAACTGACGTTGTCAAAACGCGGGGTGCTGGTGACCACCTGTTGATGGCTCCACGTGTCGGTATGCGTGTCGTACCGGGCATAGTACAGCGCCGGTTCAGGTGTGCGCCAGGCGCAGTGAATCACGTCGTTGGAATCCACGGAAACACTCGGCGCCCCAACGCTGCCCGGCGGCATCGGATCGTAGGGGCGGAACAACTGGGGAGAACTCCACGACAGACCGCGGTCGTCGGTGGTGGCGAACTTGAGCTGGGTCGAGCCGCTGATTGTCTCGGAGTAGAAAACGTAGAGTCGGCCGCTGCTGGTGACGACCATGTTGTTGCCCACGCTTCCGGCGCAATGCGAGCCGGCGACCTGGTGGGGCAAGGGTGATTCGGCGGACCAGTTGGTGGAGACTGCGGCGTGGGCGGGCAGGGAAGTGAGAACGGCGGTGTGGCTCAAGCCGACCAGGCAGCGCCGCAACCAGACGGCCAGCAACCTTCCCCAGATTTCTGTCGTCATGAAACCATCCATATTTATCCTTATAGACCGTGTCAACTACGGGAAGGTTACACAGCTTTGCGTGGGGGCACTTCAAGTTTTGTAGGGCGGGCACGCCTGTCGTTTAGGCTGCCCGCCGTTGGTTCGAGGCGTGAACCCTACACGACAGGAATTCGCGCCCGACACTTCCGGACCAGCTCAACACTTACCGTGTGCCCGCATTGTCCGCACGGACGCCCGACGGCAACGGCACGCGTCGCGGGGCGGCGTTTGAACATTCAACAAATCAATTGATCGGCGCGCCGGCCATTCACAAATACTGGGCACGCGGATGCCGTCTTCGTAAAGATTGCCTTGGCCGCCGCGCAAGGGACGGTTGTCCTCTGGCCGCCCACGCGAGGCCCGGCACCGTCGCCACGACCGCGGCCAGCGCGACCAGTTTCGGAAAACCTCGCTGATTCATATTCATTCTACTCGACGCGGATATTTCGATGCACGCTGTCATCGGACGGACGCACGCAGACCGGCTCGCCTTTCAGCCGCACAAACCGGTTGGCCCGAATCGTCATGTCCCGCACACATCCCGATTCATACCACTTGCGCGCGTCGCCCTCGACGTGAATCGCGCACCGCATCCCGACAAACTCATTCCCGGCCACCAGCACTCGCCGCCGGGTGGTGATCAGAAATCCGCGCGTCGGAATCCGCACCACTTTGCAGCCGGTCACTTCCACTTCAGGCGTCCATGTCACGTTCTCAATCACATCCCCTTCCCGCCAGTCGGCCGGCACGGACGATTCAAGGGTCAGCAACTGTTCTCGGTCATCAACCATCTCGACCGCCGTCACGCGATTGGCCGCAAACGTCGCCAGCGAATCCCCACGCACAAACTCGATTTCATCGCCGGGATAGAACGCCTGAAACCCAAACGTCTGCTTGTGCATAAAGCGCGCCTTCACCCGGTTCTCGCCGACCACACCGGCAATTCGGAGATACGTTCCATGC
>CAZEQV010000131.1:0-9253 GCA_964514435.1 uncultured Verrucomicrobiota bacterium | reverse complement strand
ACTGCATGTTCATGTTGGCGAACAACGGGACCTCGGCGCCCGGCACGTCCAACTTGGTGACCCGCATCCCGGCTTCGCCCAACGCCCGCGCCACCGCTTCGCCCGAGCGCAATGACACGTCGCGCTCTTCGGACGGTCCGCCCATCATCACAGCCACATGCACATCCTTCATGCTCATTTCGCCTTTCCCCCGTCGGAACCCAGAATCATGACCTCTGGCTCAAGTTCAATTCCGCGAGCCTCTTTGGCCCGCTTCTGTATCAGCGCAATCAAACCCAACACATCCGCCGCCGTCGCGCCGCCCTCGTTCACGATGAAGTTTCCGTGCTTCTCCGAAACAATTGCCCGTCCCACATTCGCCCCCTTCAACCCCAACTCATCAATCAGCTTGCCGGCCGCAATGGCCGGCGGATTCTTGAAGATGCACCCGGCACTGGGCCGATTCGGCTGACTTTCCCAACGCTTCCGCTCAAACGTCCGCAGCCGCTCGACAATCTGGTCGCGGTCCATCAACTGCCCGCGCACAATCGCCGACAACGCGACGTGATTGGCAAACGTCGGACAACTCCGGTACGCGACCGGCAACGCGCGGGCCGCCGTGTCATAAACCTGCCCGGAGTAACTTACGTAACGGACCCATTCCACCACCTCAAACGTCTGCCGTCCCATGGCCCCGGCGTTCATCCGCAACGCGCCTCCCAACGATCCCGGTATGCCCTCCAGAAACTCCAGCCCACCGATGCCATGATCGCGCGCTTGATTGACCAACCCGCGCAGCGGCGCGCCCGCGCTCACCAGCAACCGCTCCCCGTCCACTTTGATCTTCGAGAACTCCGGGCTGACCAAATGAATCACCACGCCGCGGATCCCGCCGTCGCGCACCAGCAGATTCGATCCTCGCCCGATGACCGTGACCGGCAACTCGCGCTCGTGACAGAACTTCAACAGTTTCACCAGATCGTTGTCATCAAACGGTTCCACCCAGTACTCCGCCGGGCCGCCCACGCGGATGGTGGTGTGTTGGGACATCGGTTCATCGCGCGCCACGCGCGACCCTTCCGAAAGCAACCGGCGAATATCCCGTTCCATGTTGACCACGCTCCTTGACGAAGCCACCGGATGGCGCATTCGAGCCGGTAACTTCGACGTCAACGATTCCGTCACTTTGTAAATGTCCCCGGCGCCCATGACAATGATCAGGTCGCCGGGCCGAGCCGCGGCCGTCAACTGATCCGCCAAACCCTCCAACGCGGCGACATACGTGACCGGCTTTTGTCCCGTCGCCGTGACCGCCTCCACCAACGTCTGGCCCGTCACGCCTTCCAGAGGCGGTTCACTTGCGGGGTAAATGTCCGTCAAATACAAGACATCGGCGTCTGCGAACGCGGTGGCAAAATCATCCCGCAAGAGTTTCGTGCGCGTGTAGCGGTGGGGCTGGAACGCCACAATGACCCGCTCGAACGCCGGCCGGCCTTCCCGCTGCAACGACCGCGCCGCCGCCAACGTCGCGCGAATCTCGGTGGGATGGTGCGCGTAATCGTCCACCACCACCACGCCGCCCCCCTCGTATGCGCGCTCAAACCGGCGCTTCGCGCCCGTGAACAATGCCAGCGCTTCGGCGATCTTCACAAACGGCACCGCCGCCTCGTCGGCCACCGCGATGGCGGCCAGCGCATTGACGACGTTCTGCTTGCCGGGCACCGGCAATTCCACGGTCCCCATTTTCTGGTCGCGGCAATACACGTCAAACCGCGCTCCGCGCTCCGTGGCCTCGATGCTCGCGGCCCGATAATCCGCGCGGTCGGACAACCCGAACGAAATCGCCGAACGAAGCCCCGCCGCCAGTTCCGAGCTGACCGGACAGTCGGCACAGTAGAATACCGTCCGCAACGTCCGTTGAAACAGGTCCGAATAACTGCGCTTCAGCGCGTCCATCGAACCGTGAAAATCCAGATGCTCCGCTTCGATGTTGAGACACACCGTGTACTCCGGCGCATAGGCGATCAACGTGCCATCGCTCTCGTCGGCTTCCGCGACGAAATACTTGCCGGCTCCGCTCTGGGCGTTGGCCCCCAGACAGGGCACGTGAGCGCCGACGCACCAACTCGGCGCGCTGTCGCTGCGCGTCAGCAGCAACGCGATCATCGCGCTTGTCGTGGTTTTTCCATGTGCGCCGGCCACGGCGATGTTTTGGCGGTGATTCATCATGGCCCCCAGCAAAATGCCCCGGCGCACCACCGGCACGCCGCGTTCCCGGGCCGCCTGCAACTCTTCGTTGTCATCGGCCACCGCGGACGTGCGGACAATCAGTTCCACATCGGCCGGCAGATGGCGCGCGGCGTGACCGGCATGGATCTTTGCGCCAAGCTCGCGCAGTTGCACGGTCTCGCCGTTGCGCGACAGGTCGCTGCCCGACACCGTGTGCCCCTGTTGCATCAGCAACCGGGCCAAGCCGCTCATGCCCACGCCGCCAATGCCCACAAAGTGAACGCGCCGCGGACCGTTTCCCAGCCAATCTATCAATTGTTGTCTTCCGAGCATGTCTTCTCCAGCAAATCCACGATTCTCTCGGCGGCATCCGTCACCGCCAACGACCGCGCCGCCGCGCCCATCCTCACCCGCAACGTTTCGTCGCGGATCAAATGTCCCAGCTCTTCACTCAACCGCGCCGGCAGCTCGCGCTGCTCCACCAACCGCGCCGCGCCGGCCTTCTCCAACACCCGCGCGTTGTGCCACTGATGGTTGCCGGCGGCCTGCGGGAACGGCACCAGCACCGACGGCACGCCGAACGCCGTGATCTCATTGATGGACGAAGCGCCCGCGCGCGTTACCATCACGTCCGCGACGCTGTACACCAGTTCCATCTCATGGCAAAAGCCCATGACCTTGCCGGCCACGTCCAATTGTTCGTACGCCGCCCGCACTGTTCCTTCCTCTTTCGGTCCACTCAAATGCACAAATTGAACGTCGGACTTCCACTTCGACCACTCCGGCAACGAGGCCGTGACCGCGCGGTTGATGGCCTGCGCCCCCTGGCTGCCGCCCATCACCACCACCGTCAGCTTGCCGGCATCGAGACCGAGTTTTTCGTGCGCGCCGGCCACCTTGCCGGCCCGCAACGACCGACGCAACGGCGTACCGGTCACCGTGACCGCTTTGCGCCGGAAATACCGGCCGCACTCGGCCAGCCCGACCGCGATGCGGTCCGCGATCTTGCCCGTCCAACTGTTGGCCTTGCCGGGCACCGCGTTGGATTCATGGATCACCGACCGCCGCCGACCGCCGCCAAACCAGCGCGTGGCGACGATGGCCGGCGCGGAGGTGAATCCGCCCATGCCCAACACGACGTCCGGCTCGAACCTTTCAAAGACCTCGCGACATTGGCCTGTGGCCACCGTGAACCGGCGACAAAAACGGATCAATCCGCGCGACCCACCGAGACCCACTGCGCTCAGTGAGGTCACCGGCATGTCGCGCAAACCAGCGGAGCACAACGTCGCTGTCAGACTCGTCCGGTCCACGGCTTTGTCCGAGACCAGCAAGTGAATCGCGTGCCGACGCGTCGCCAATGTCTCCGCCACGGCCAGTCCAGGAAACAGATGCCCCCCGGTCCCTCCACATGCGATGGCTACTTTCATTCATTTGTCCTTCCTCCTTGTTCGTGGTTCGTCAGGAAACCGTCGAACGCCGGGCAAAGAACTCCTGTTCTTCGCTCGGTGCTTCGGTGATGCCATGCCGGCAGATGCTGAACAGAACACCCACCGCCATCATGTTCATCACCAGATTCGATCCTCCAAAACTGATGAATGGCAGCGGCAACCCTTTCGTCGGCAGCCACGCCGTCACAACTCCAATGTTGATCAAGGCCTGCATCCCAATGAGCACCACAATCCCCAATCCCAGATATTGCCCAAACGGGTCTTCGGCCTTGGCCGCAATGGACAACCCGCACACGACCAACACGAGAAACAGAAACAGAATCAATAGCGAACCAGCCAATCCAAGTTCCTCGCCAATGATCGGAAAGATGAAATCGGTGTGAGATTCCGGCAGGTAAAACATCTTCTGCCGGCTGTTGCCGAGTCCCAGCCCGCTCACCCCACCGGAGCCGAACGCCAGAATCGCCTGCCAGACCTGGTAGCCGGCGCCTTCCTTGTATTTCTCCAAATCCATGAACGCCAACATGCGCTTCATGCGCACCGGATTGTGCATGATCAACAATCCGAACGCCGCCACGCCGGTCAGAATGGTCGGCGCCAGAAATCGCAGGCGCACGCCGGCCACGAACATCATCGCAAACGCCACGATCGCCAGCAGCGCGGTGGTTCCAAAATCCGGCTCGGCCAGCACCAGCGCCAGCGCGGCGCCCGTCACCGCCATCGGAATCGCAAATCCGCGCGTGAACTTGTCAAACCGCCGCTTCTCCTTGGCCAGCCAATGCGCCAGCCAGATGATCAGCGCCAGCTTGGCGAACTCCGACGGCTGGAGGCGCTGGCCGCCAATGCCCAACCATCGCCGCGCTCCGCCGACCTTGATCCCGACGTGGGGAATCAATGTCAGCACCAACAGCACGACGGCGATGATCAGCAACGGCACCGCGTACTGGCGCAACTTCGGATACGGAATGCTGGCCATCATCACGCAACCGACCGCGCCCAACAGCATCCAGACAAGCTGGCGCTCCAACAGGTACGACGTGCTTCCGTACCGGTCGGCCGCCTGCAGCGCGCTGGTGCTGAACAGCATCACCACGCCGATCGTCAGCAACGCCAGCATTGTCACCAGCAATGTGATCGCGATCTTTTTCATGGCCACGGCGGCAGGGAACGCGCCTTGCGGGCGCGTTCCCCTTCGCCTCGAACCTTCAACCGAGCTGTGCCGGTCTGTGACATTCGCTCAACGACCCGTTGAGGCCGTCGTGACCATGGGCGTCATGTCGGTGACGCGCGCGGTTGTAATCGTCGCCGCCGGATTCGCAAGACTCGCCGAAGGCGCGCCGCTCGGAATCACGATGCGTTGGCCGAAGTTCAGCCGGCGCGGGTCGGTGATGTTGTTGGCTTTCATGATGTCCTCGGCCTTGACGCCGTACTTCTTGGCGAGTGTGGCCAGGGATTCCCCGTTATCCAGATAGTGAACCGTCTGGCCGTTCTCGGTGTAGGTGCCCGGTTCGCGATAATCCGCGAATGTGGAACCCACGACCGTGCCGGCGGCGATGCCGGTGGAGGCCGTCGCCGGCGAGGCGACAGTGGAGGCTGTGGCCGGCGCCGGTATGGTCAGTTTCTGGCCGATTTTCAGCGCGTCGCTGGTCAAGCCATTGGCCTGTTTCAGCGCGCTGACGCTGATGTTATTGTTGTGGGCAATCTTCCAGAGCGAGTCACCGGCTTTGACCGCGTAGGTTTGACCGCTGCCGGTCACCTCACCCGTGCCGGTTGTGGTCGCGGCGGCCGCGGGAGCCGCTGGCGCGGTGGCCGCGGCCGGTATGGTCAACTTCTGGCCGATCTGAAGCACGCTGGTCTTGGTCAGGTTGTTGGCCTTGGCCAATTCCGCCATGCTGACTTTTTCCGCGCTGGCGATTTTCCAGAGCGAATCACCCTTCTTCACTACGTAGGACTTGGCCGGAGCCGGAGCCGGTTCTGGTGCGGTCACGGGCGCCGCTATGGGCATTTGCCCCGTGGTCGGAGCCAAGGCCGAGGCCGCAGGAGCGGGCGTCGCGCCGATGATGCCGTTGGCGGGAGTGAGTGTCGCGGTCTCGGGTGCCGCCGCGGTTTCCATCGGCGTCTCCGCCGGTGTGTTTTCCGTGATGACAGGTGTGTTACTGCGGGCGCGCGAGCATCCTTCGAATACGAAGATGCCGCCGATCACGAGCACGTGCAGTGCTACGACGATCATTACGACTTTCGATACTTTCATTTCTTTCCTTTCCGTACAGCTACGGTTGTTGGTTTGGTTGTTTGGTTCGGTTTCGAACGTCCGCTGACGTTACGACTGCCGGCGGCGTCGCCCGGTATCCCGAACGTGGCCGGGACAGCGCGCGAAGCCGCCGTGTGGGTTGACTACAACAGGTCCAGGACTCGTTGTTTGAACTCCTGTCCTCGATGCTCATAGTTTTGAAACATGTCGAAACTGGCGCAACCCGGCGACAACATCACCGTGTCGCCCGACCGGGCGTGACTGGCCGCGACGTGGACGGCTTCGTCCAGTGAGTGAGCGCGCACGCAGGGCGTCGCGTCTTCCCAGGCCGCGCAGATTTTGTCGCGCGCCTCGCCGATGGCCACCACCAGCCTGACTTTCTCTCGCACCACCTCCTTGATCGTGGAAAACTCCAATCCCTTGTCGCGCCCGCCGGCGATGAGGACTACCTGGCCGGTCACAGAGCGCAGGGCCTTGGCGACCGCATCCACGTTGGTCGCCTTGGAATCGTTGATGTACGTGACGTTGTTGATGCGGGCCACGAACTCGCACCGGTGCGGTTGCGGGCAATAGGAGCAGATCGCCTCGCGCATCAGGGACACCGGCAAGCCCACCGCCAAGCCCGCGGCCAACGTCGCCAGCACATTCTCGGCGTTGTGGACGCCGCGAAGGTTCGTCTCATCCATCCGCAACACGATGCCGCGGCATTGCGGCAGGTTGCACCAAATCGTCTGATGATCGCGCGGATCGAGCCACAACGTCGCCTCGCGTCCGTGCGCGCTGAACGTGATCACTTGCGCCTTGAACGTCACGCCCAACCGCCGCATCCAGTCCATCGCCTCGGCGCTGATCGCCGCCACATCGTCGCCGGTCTGGTTCATGAAGATGCGCGCCTTGGCCAGCGCATACTCGTCAATGGAGTCGTACCGGTCGAGGTGGTCGGGCGTGATGTTGAGCAGCACGGCCACGTTGGCGCGGAACTGTTCGATGCGCTCCAATTGGAACGAGGAAACCTCCAACACCAACGCATCCATACCGGCACTGGCTTCGACCGAGTCCGAAAACGTCGTGCCGATGTTGCCGGCGGCAGCGGCGCGACGGCCGCAAAACCGCAGCACTTCGGTGACCAGCTCGGTCGTGGTCGTTTTCCCGTTTGTGCCGGTGATGGCCACGATGGGACACAGACAGTACCGGTAAGCCAGCTCCAGCTCGCTCAGGACCGGCGTGGTGGCCGATGTGACGCTTTGCACGATGGGCCTGCTGGGAGCGATGCCGGGACTCAACACCGCCAGATCAAACCGCGCCGCCGGATCGAAATGGTTGCCCAACTCCACGCGCACACCCAGCGACCGCAGGCGGTTGGCGCGCTCTTGTTGCGCCTGGCCGTCGGATTCGTCGCGGACGACAACGTGCGCGCCATCGCGTTGCAGCAGCTCCGCCGCCGCCATGCCGCTCTTGCCCAAGCCCAGCACCACCACGTTCTTGTCTTTCAACTCCATCGTTCGCATGTTCATGGTTCTCCCGTCCTTCATCGCAGTTTCAAAGTGGCCAATCCCAAGAGAGCAAAGATCACCGACATCACCCAGAAACGGGTGGTCACCTTGGTTTCCGACCAGCCGAGACGCTCAAAGTGATGATGAATCGGCGTCATCAAAAAAATCCGTTTGCCGCCGCGCAGTTTGAAGCTGGCGACCTGCAAGATCACCGAGATGGCTTCGATCACGAAAATCCCGCCCACAATGATCAACACCAGCTCCTGTTTGATCATGAGCGCAATGGCCCCGATCAACCCGCCAATGGCCAGTGAACCGGTGTCGCCCATGAAAATCTGCGCGGGATGGCAGTTGAACCAGAGAAACCCCAGACTGGCACCGATCAACGCCGCGCACACCACCGTCAACTCGCTCGCACCGGACACGAACGGCACTTGCAGATACGCGGCCATACCGGCATGACCGGCCACGAACGCCATCAACGTGTAGGTCAACGCCACTGTCAACGTGCAGCCAATCGCCAGCCCGTCGAGTCCGTCCGTGAGATTGGCGGCGTTGGAGGCGCTCATCAAAATCAACGGCACCCACAAGAACAACAGCCATCCCATGTCGCTAATCACGGGATGTTTGAAAAACGGGACCATCAGTTGCCGGGCCTTTTCACTGTGCAACGGGTCAATCCACAAGTAACCGGCCACGAACAATCCCAGTCCGATCTGATTGAGAATCTTGGTGCGCGCCCGGATGCCCTTGGTGTTCTTCTGGGAGACCTTGGCGTAATCGTCGAGGAACCCGACGTAGCCGAGCCAGATCATCGTGGCCAGGCAGAGCAATACCAGCGTGTTGGTCGGACGCGCCCACAGCAACGTCGCATCCACCACCGCCCAGATGATGAGGATGCCGCCCATCGTCGGGCAGGATTTCTTGCCGTGGATCGCCGCCAGCTCGCGCAAATCCTCTTCGCCGCGGATCGGTTGATTAAATTTCAACTCGGTCAACTTGCGAATGATCCACGGCCCGGTCAGCACACAGATCAACAGGGCCGTGAGCGCGGCGAACGCGGCCCGAAACGTCGTGTATTGAAACACGCGCAACGGCGAGAACACGTCCTGCCACTGGCTCAAATAATAAAACATTACCCTCCTCGCATTTTCACTTCACGACGCGCCCCGGTCCTTGTCCGCTGCGCTCCCCATGTCTTGACTGCCTTTCTGATCTACTCTCTGAACGACTCCAAAACTTCTTCCAACTTCATCCTCCGCGATGCTTTCAGCAAAACGAAATCGCCTTCCCGGACCAGCGACCGCAGCAAGCTCGCGGCTTCACTGGCGCTGGCCACCGTCAAAATCTTGTGCGCTTCCATGCCGGCTTCCATCGCGCCGGTCGCCACCTCTCGCGCGGCTTCGCCCACCGTGACCAGCAACGACAACCCCGCGCCCGCCGCCTGCGCTCCGATGCGCAAGTGCGCCATCCGCGTCCAGTCGCCGAGTTCGAGCATGTCACCCACCACCGCCATCTTGCGGCCCGGCCAGGGCTGCTCGCACAGCGTCTGCATCGCCGCCTCCATCGAAGGCATGTTCGCGTTGTAACAGTCGTTCACGAACCGCACACCGTGCCGGTCCACGATCTGCATGCGCTGCGACGGAAACTCCACGGACTCCAGCCCGGCGCGGATGTCTTCCAAATCCATGCCCACCGCGTAGCCGACGGCGGCCGCCTGCAGCGCGTTGTAAATCTGGTGGCGTCCCAGGGTCTTGAGACGGACAATCACGTCGTCGCGTTTGCGGGCGATGTTCAGACGGAACTTCAAATCGCCGTTGACCATGATGTTGCTGGCGCGAATGTCGGCG
>CAZEQV010000130.1:0-9269 GCA_964514435.1 uncultured Verrucomicrobiota bacterium | reverse complement strand
TTACAAGTTCGCAATGCTGCGATACAGGAATTGAACCGATTGAAGGAACCATCGCCGTAAAGGCGATTGCTGGCCGTCCCGGTACGCACGTGCACGCGAGGGGACGGCTGTTGTCGTAACAGATGGGTAACGGAACAGGAATAGGTCGTATGGCAGAGATGAAAACACAGGGCGCAGACAAGCCGCAGAAGGGACAGTCACTCTCCCCGCGCGAGGAAGCGATTCGTCGTCTCAAGGCCAAGGGTGTGTTGTCGGTGGACGGCAAACCGATGGGGCGCCGGCAATTCATGGTGCGGCTGGCGCTGGCGTGGGTGACGTTTGCGGCGGCGATGGGCGGGCTGGTGACGGCGCTGGCCGGGTTCATCATTCCGCGGGTGGATTTCACGAAGATCGAGGTGTTCAAGGCCGGGCCGCCCGCGAATTTTCCGCCGAACACGGTGGACGAATCCTTCAAAGGCTCGCGCGGTGTCTGGATTGTGAACGATGGCAGCAAGATTTTTGCGGTGTCCATCGTCTGCACGCACCTCGGCTGCACGCCGAACTGGATGGAGAACGAGCGAAAGTTCAAGTGCCCGTGCCACGGCAGCGGATTCACGATGCAGGGAATCAATTTTGAAGGTCCCGCCCCGGTGCCGTTGCGGCGATACGAGGTTTCATTGGCTGACGACGGGCAGATTGTGGTGAACAAGGGGCGTTTGTTCCATTGGGAAAAAGGCGAGTTTGAAGACGCGCGGTCGTTTATTGCGGTCTAGGCGCGGCGGGCGCGGAAACTTTTGGATGTCATATCATGCTGGATAAATTGAAGAAGTCGGTGATGGATTCGCAGGTCAAGAAATCCATCTTTCGCGTCGGCATACCGAACACGGACCGCAAGCGTGTGTTGATTGTGCTCGGCAACGTATTTCTGCATTTACATCCCACGAAAGTGCGCACGAGCGGGGTGAAGCTGCGGTACACATGGTGCGCCGGCGGGCTTTCGTTCTTCCTATTCTTGGTGCTCACTCTGACAGGGGTGTTGTTGATGTTTTATTACCGGCCCACGGTCGAGGGGGCGTATGTGGACATGCTCGACATCCGGTCGCAGGTTCCGTTTGGCATCATGCGGGAACTGCATCGGTGGAGCGCGCACGCGATGGTGATCATGGTCATGGTGCATATGTTCCGCGTGTTCATGACCGGCAGCTACAAGCCGCCACGGGAGTTCAACTGGGTGATCGGTGTGATTTTGCTGGTGCTGACGTTTTTGTTGTCATTTACCGGCTATCTTTTGCCGTGGGATCAGCTCGCGATCTGGGCGATCACCGTCGGCTCCAACATGGCCAAAGCGCATCCGCTCGTGGGCGCGGGCGGGCCGTTCTCGGATTTCTTGCAGATTGGCGGTGTGCCGCTGGTGCATCCCGGCAGCGATGCGCGGTTCATGTTGATTGGCGCGCGCGAGCTGGGCGGCACGACCTTGCTGCGGTTTTATGTGCTGCACTGCGTCGGCATTCCGCTGATCGCGGCGATTCTGATGGCGGTGCATTTCTGGCGCATTCGCAAAGACGGAGGCATTTCCGGGCCGCTGTAAGCAGCGTCTGATATTGAACGGGAACCGGTAACGATTATTTCCATGGCAGCTCCCACAGTTACAGAACACAACGTCATATTTGAGGCCTTCAAAGCATCGGCCGATGTCTTGGCCAATCCCTGGCTGAGTTTCACCCTGGCGACGGTCGGGTTGCTGGTGATGCTGCGTTTCCGTCATGCTGTGTTCAATTGGTGGGTTGGCTCGATTGTGTTGCTGGCGGAAGCGTTGGTGATCTGGGTCGGCATGAAAGACCCGAACTTCAAGCTGATCGTGGGCAAGCCCGACAACGTGCCGATTGTGATCATGCTGTTTTTGACGACGTTCACGCTCTGGCTTTCGATGGGGCAGGCGGTGAACAACGACCGGCGCGTGCAGCAGAAATTGTTGCCGGAGGAGTACGAGACATCGCAGCAGAAGACGTGGGTGTGGCCGGATCTGTTGTACATCGAGTTCATCGCGTTGATTCTGTGCACGGTGGGTTTGGTGTTGTGGGCGATATTCCTGCGGGCACCGTTGGAGGAACCCGCCAATCCGGGCGCGACGCCCAACCCGTCCAAAGCGCCGTGGTACTTCTTGGGATTGCAGGAAATGCTGGTCTATTACGATCCGTGGTATGCGGGTGTGGTGTTGCCGGTGATCATCATCATCGGGTTGATGGCCATTCCCTACATTGACGTGAATCCAAAGGGCAACGGCTACTACACGTTCGCCGAACGGAAAATGGCGATCACCATGTTCTTGTTCGGCTATCTGTCGCTGTGGGTGTTCATGATCATCACCGGCACCTTCTTGCGCGGTCCGGGCTGGAACTTCTTTGGTCCGTTTGAGTACTGGGATCCCCACAAGGTCGTGGCGTTGAACAACGTCAATCTGTCGGACTACGTCTGGGTGGTGTGGTTTCAGAAGATTTACCGGGTGACCGGCATCGAATGGTTCAACCAGGGCTTGCCGGTTGTGCAGAACGCCGTGCCGCAGCTTCTGCCGCCGGACATGGAAAGCATTCGTGAGTTTGGACGGCAGGCGGCGCTGGCCTGCAAACGCGAATTTGCCGGCATCCTGTTCCTCGGCGCCTATTTCATGATCCTGCCGGCGGTCATGGCCAGGACCGTGTTGAAGAAGTTTTACCAGCAGATGGACCTCGTTCGATACAGCATCTTGGCGATGCTGATTCTGACGATGGGCACCTTGCCGCTGAAGATGGTGCTGCGCTGGACCATTTACTTGAAATATTTCGTGGACACCCCGTGGATCAAATTCTGAGCCGATGAGAAACCAACCCGAAACACGACACGAGTACAACATACCCCGTCTGCATTACTGGTTTTTCGGCAGCAGTCTGCTGTTGCTGGGTTGTCTGGCGTTGATGGTGTGGGTGGACTATTCCGGCGGCGAGATCCGCTGGTTGGGACTCAAAGGCGACCGGCAGTGGAAGAACTACCAGCGCGAATTTCTGGAGTTGGAAAAGAAGCGGTTGCTGGCCGATGCCCAAGCGGCCGACATGCGCGCCAACGAGTCCGGCTTGAAGAAGACCGAGGAACAACTCCTGCAAGCCACGAAAGACTTGGAGTCCAAACGCAACGAAGAAGCTAAGGTTCGCGCGGAACTCGACAAGGCCAAAGTGCGGGCGTTTCTTGTCAACCGCGAGTTTACCGAAGAGAAGGCCACGCGCGATGAAGTGCGGTCCTTCTACGAAGCCGCCTTGGCCCGCAAGCAAATGAACAGCCAGGATCCGGAGGTTCAAGATTGGTTCGGCAGGGTCACCAATCAGAACCGGTTGGTGGCCGATTTGGAACTGAAGAAACAAGCGGCCGATGCAGATCTTGCCGACGCGGAACAGAAGCTGGCCGGCATCGTGGGCGAGAAGGAAAACCTCGAGCGCTCCATCAAACGTCTCACCGCCAGTCGCGACCTATTGACGAACCGGTACAAGGAACTTTCCAGCAAACTAATCCAGACAGTCGTCAACGCCCCCGTGGCGGAGTTTGCCGCCGCCAGCATCCGCCTGCAGCAAATCGAAGTCGAGAACCATCACGTCAATGTGAACTTTGCCACCGTGCCGCGCGTGGACCGTTGCATCACCTGTCATATCAGCATTGACCGCAAAGACGCGACGGCCGAGGAAAAGGCGTTCCGCGAGAAACACAAGATTGAGAACATTGAATGGTCCAAGCTGGAACAGCCGTTGACCAGTCATCCCAAGCTCGACCTGTTTGTGGGCGACGAATCGCCGCATCCAAAATCAAAGTTTGGCTGCACCGTCTGCCATTGGGGATGGGACCGGGAGACGGATTTTTCCCGCGCTGGTCACACGCCGAATTTCGAACACAAGAAGCCGCACGTCTTTGACGAGACAAAGAGACACTGGGTCCCGGTGGCTTCCCATGACGATGATGAAGATGAGAAGCCGGCTGTGAAGGGCGCCGTCGTCGAAATGACCCAGAAAGCCGCGTGGATCAAGAACCACGACTGGAAACATCAGGAATTCCTGCTCCAACCGATGCGCGAGAGCAAGTACACGGAGGCCAGTTGTTTGAAGTGTCACTCCTCGGAAACCCACCTGCGCGGCGGCGAGAACCTCGATCACGGGCGCCGTCTCATTGAGCAGGTCGGTTGCTGGAGCTGCCACAAGATGCAGCAGTTGGAGACCTACAGCGTGCATAGAGTCGCAGCCGGTGAAACATTGGAAAGCATCTCCAAGCTCTATGACGTGAATGAGTCCGATGTGCGCATGGTCAACTCACTTTCCAGAGACGCCAAAGCCACCGTGGGTCAGGAGCTGAACATCCCGCTGCGTATGCTTCGCAAGACGGGGCCGGGACTGAAAAGGATTGCCGGCAAGACGGACAAGATCTGGACGCGCAAATGGCTCGAAGATCCGGTCGCCTTCCGCCAGAACACCTACATGCCCAAGTTCTGGGGCTTGGACAACAACAACGACCCCGACCGTGACCACGTTGAGATCAATGCCGTGACGGAGTTCTTGTTTGCCGTCAGCGAACCGGTCACCAATCCGGTGCCGCCCGTCAAAGGCAATGCCGACCACGGCAAGGAACTGGTCAATCAACTCGGTTGCATGGCCTGTCATGTGGTGGAAGAAAAACTCACCAACATGAAGGTACCGGCCTCGCTGCGCGCTTACTTGGACAATGCCCAATACCAACGGGCGCGTTCGCAAGGTCCGCAGCTTGCCGGCACGGGCAGCAAGACAACCGTGAACTGGTTGTATGCGTGGCTGAAGAATCCGAAAGACCACCATGCCGGCACCAAGATGCCGGACTTGCGATTGTCCGACCAGGAAGCAGCCGACGTGGCGGAGTATCTCGATGGTTTGCTTCATGAAGCCACGGACAAGAAGACCTTGCCGGAAGTGAAGGCGCACAAGCTCGATGAGGTGACGCTGGAATATCTGCAGGTCACCTTGCCTGCCAAACAAGCAGCCGAGAAGATGAACAATCTCGATGACTTGATCGAACAGTATTTCGCCGACCAGGAAACGCAGACGTATTACGCGGACCCGACCCGGTTGGCTCGCGAGATGCAGAAGCAAAAGGCGCTGCAGAAGGAGTTTGAGGAAACCTTTGACGAAGCCATTGAGCGCAAAGCCAAGGAGTTGGGCGAACAAATAGCGAACGTTCAGAAGCGCATGAGCGCCGCCAAAGCGCGGGTGGCGGCGATGACGGCCGAGGAGAAGAAGAACGTGTTTCTGGGCAGCAAACTGATCGGCCGCTACGGCTGCTATGCGTGCCATGACATTGCCGGATTCGAGACGGCCAAACCGATCGGCACGGAATTGTCGGAGTGGGGCAGCAAGGCGCTGAACAAGCTGGATTTCGGTTTGCTGCACATCGAACACGACCGGGTGGCGTGGCTGAAACAGAAACTGCGGGCACCGCGATCGTATGACATTGGCCGAATTGGCGTGACGCGTTCACCCCAAGAGCATCTGAAGATGCCCAAGTTCAACCTGACCGAGGAGCAGATTGACCAGATTGTGACGGTCGTTTCGGGAATGACCGATGAAAAAGTCCGCCCCAACGACCCGCGCCAACTGTCGCCATCCGAGTTTATGATCGAGCGCGGCCGGTGGATCGCCAAGGAATTGAACTGCATCGGCTGTCATCAACTGGAGGGCAAAGGCTGGGCGATTCGCGCGACTGGTATTCCTGCCGGCATGGAACCGCCGATGTTGAGCGGAAAACCAACTCAACTCCGGCAAGGCCAGCGCACCAATCCGGAGTGGTTGTTTGGATTCTTAAAAGCTCCAGAGACCGGTCAGGTTCGTCCGTGGTTGAAGGCGCGGATGCCCACGTACGGTTTGACCGATGCCGAGGCCAATGTGTTGGTCAAATACTTCGCGTATGAAGGTCGGACGCAATTTCCCTACAAGACCCCGGAGGTGAACCGTTCCCCCGAGCATTTGGCCGCCGGCAAGCAACTGTTTGAGCAACTCAAGTGCGCCTTGTGTCACATTGTGGAAGGTCGGGCGCTCGGCAAGCCTTTGTCGGAGATTCCAGAGGAAGATTTGCCGCGGCTGGCCCCGAACCTTTCGCTGACGGCCAAGCGCCTGCAACGGGATTGGTTGATCGAAAGATGGTTGCCGGATCCTTTGAATCTGGTGCCCGGCACCCGAATGCCGCAGTTTGAATACGGAACCGCCATCGCGCCCCATATTTTGGGCGGGGACAGCTTGAAGCAGCGGCAATCGCTTGTGGATTACGTGATTTCGCTGGGCGAAAGCGCGCCGGCACACGCCGGGAAATAGGCGAGACTGCTGAATCAAGCGCGGCCATCAGCGTCAAAGGTGGCAAATCGGAGTCAAGCTTTTGCCCTTGCAATGGCAAGGTTGATTCCCTAGTAACAACCCTCATTCAGAAGGAGACGATGATGAAAAACATGAAGTTTGCGGTGGCAACAATAGCGATGAGCCTGAGCGCGATTTTGGCGGCTTCGGCTGGCGATTTGTCCGGCAAGGTTTCGTTCAACGGCGATGCTCCGAAGGTGAAGAAGATCAAGATGGATGCCGACCCGAAGTGCGCGGAAATGCACGGCGGAGAGTCGGTGCCCGGCGAAGATGTGGTCATCAACTCAAACGGGACGCTGAAGAACGTGTTCGTGTACGTGAAGAGCGGGCTGGAAGGCAAGACATTCGAGCCGAGCAAGGATCCGGTCGAAGTGGATCAAAAGGGCTGTATGTACTATCCCCGCGTGATTGGTATGCAGGCTAAGCAGCCGATCAAGTTCAAGAACAGCGATGACACCCTCCATAATGTTCATGCAATGCCGACAAAGAGCAAAGAGTTCAATATCGGCCAGCCGAACAAGGGAATGGAGTCCATTCGCACGTTTGCCGCCCCTGAGATGATGGTGAAGGTCAAATGCGACGTGCATCCGTGGATGACGGGTTATATCGGCGTGATGGATCATCCTTTCTATGCCACCACGGGCGAAGACGGTACGTACACAATTAAGGGTTTGCCGGCAGGCGAGTATGAGGTTGTGGCTTGGCACGAGAAGCTCGGTGAACAAACAAGCAAGGTCAAAGTCGGTGATGCCGCGTCAACGGCGGACTTCACCTTCAAGGCTGAATAGTTCGACAACAAGAATCAGGCGGTCATTGTAGGCCGCCTCTGGGGGTTGCGGCCCGGTAACGCGGGGGCGACTTCCAGAGTCGGCCTGCAACATTTCAATTACGGAGGGTCGCAGTGGCTCACGCAGACGAGAACCAACAGGGACATTTGCATTCGCAGTCGCACGAACACGATCACGCGCATGATCTGCCGTTCTGGCGCAAGTATCTGTTCTCCACCGATCACAAGGTCATCGGAGTCCAATATGGGCTGACCGCGCTGGTATTCCTGTTTTTCGGGTTCACCCTGATGATGATCATGCGCTGGCAACTGGCGTATCCGGGCCGCGCGCTGCCGTGGTTGGGCGGACTTTTGCAGAACGTCACCGAGCAATCATCCTGGATCATCCGGTATCTCAACACGCTGTTTCCCGGCGGAGTTCTGCCCCCTGAGACGTACAATATGTTTGGAGCCATGCACGGCACGATCATGGTGTTTCTTGGCGTGGTGCCACTGGCCGTCGGCGCGTTTGGCAACTATCTGGTGCCGCTCCAAGTCGGCGCGCAGGACATGGCGTTCCCCAAGCTTAACATGTCCAGCTACTGGGTTTATTTCGTCGGCGGCGTGATCATGATGTTGAGTTTCTTCGTGCCGGGCGGCGCGGCGCAATCCGGTTGGACCTCGTACTCTCCCTTGGCCAACGTGACCGTACCGGGCGGGGCCACATTCATCAGCAAGCTGCTTACCGGACAATCCTTGTGGTTGACGGGCATGGTCTTCTTGATCACATCGTCATTGCTCGGGTCGGTGAACATTATCGTCACCATCGTCCAACTGCGGGCACCGGGCCTGACGTTCATGCGGTTGCCATTTTTCTGCTGGGCGCAGTTGGTGACATCGTTTCTGTTGTTGCTGGCATTCCCGCCGTTGGAGGCGGCTGGGATCATGCAGTTGATGGATCGCGTGGCCGGCACGAGTTTCTTCTTGCCCACCGGCTTGGTGGTGAGCGGCAAGGAATTGTTGGTGAGTGGCGGCGGCAGTTCGTTGCTGTGGCAGCACTTGTTCTGGTTCCTTGCGCATCCGGAAGTTTATGTATTGATCCTGCCGGCGATGGGCATCATCTCCGAGATCATCGCCAACAACACCCGCAAGCCGCTGTGGGGTTACAAGTCGCTTGTTTACTCGGCGATCTTTCTCGGGTTCATGTCGTTCATCGTGTGGGCGCATCACATGTTCATGACCGGCATGGGCACCACGATCAACGCCTTTTTCCAGACCACGACCATGATCATCTCGGTGCCTTCCATCGTCATTCTGACCGCGTTGATCTTGTCATTGTGGGGCGGTTCGATTCGATTCAACACGCCGATGTTGTTCGCGCTGGCGTTCCTGCCCATGTTTGGCATTGGCGGGCTTACCGGGTTGCCGCTTGGTTTGGCGACTTCGGATATTCACTTGCATGACACGTATTACGTGATCGGACATTTTCATTATGTTGTGGCACCCGGCACCATCTTCGCCTTGTTTGCCGGCGTCTACTTCTGGTACCCCAAGATTACCGGACGCCGCATGAGCGAGGCGTTGGGGCAGATTCATTTCTGGGGATCGTTGGTGGCCATGAACGGCATTTTCATGCCGATGTTCATTCAAGGGTTGGCCGGTATGTCTCGCCGTATGTACGATGGCGGCGCGGCGTATTTGCACAATCAAGATGTCCTCTGGTTAAACAAGGTTATCACGCACTCCGCGTATCTGCTGGCGGCGGTGCAGGTGGTGTTCATCGTCAATTTCCTTTACAGCCTGTGGGCAGGGCGCAAGGTCGAAAACGATAATCCGTGGCAAGCGACCACGTTGGAATGGGCGACGCCCACACCGCCCCCGCACGGCAACTTTCCGGCTATTCCCCGCGTGCATCGCGGGCCCTACGAATACAGCGTGCCGGGAGCGAAAGCCGATTTTCTGCCGCAGCATCAACCTTAGGAGACTGTGCCGATGTCAGCCGCCATAGAAATTCCCTTTAACCACACGGAACGACCCGATACCGGCTTGTACAACGCCAAGCTTGGCGTCTGGCTGTTCTTGGCGTCGGAAGTGATGCTGTTTGGCGCGTTGTTTTCCTCGTACATCCTGTTGCG
>CAZEQV010000129.1:0-9279 GCA_964514435.1 uncultured Verrucomicrobiota bacterium | reverse complement strand
AGCGTACCTGCCATTTCACTCTCTCTCGCACCGCCGGGAATGTGGTAGGTTGCTGGCCAAGGAACTTCGAAGGCTAAACTTGGTGAACGACGCATCGGGTCGGCTGGATGCAGGACGATTTCAGGAGTTCACCACAGAACGACGCATCAACGATACTCTTGACGATGAAGACTGAAGCCAACCCCTACTGTTTCCATTTGTCTAAAAGTGAACGCCCCTATTTCAATCCAGACGGAGTTCGTCGGCCAATAGGCGACTGGGTTGAGTCACGATTGGCAAAGCTGGGTCAGAATGATTTGACGCGTCACAATTCCGTCAACGCCAGCGGTTTTGGGCGCAACATTTCGAAGTGGGTTGGCAAACATACCGTTCTTCCGTCGAATGTCATCAGCCTCGCACTTGTGGGCAAAAACCGAGGCCACCCGGCCGTGTTTCCGGTCGATTTGCCACTCTTTTTCATAAATCTCCTGTGCCCACCAAATGGTCTTGTGGCAGACCCTTTCGCGGGCAGCGGAACCACAGGGATTGCTGCTATTTCTGCCGGGCGAAGGTGTATCCTTATCGACAATAACGCGTCTTATTGCCAGCTAGCTGCAAATCGTATTAGCGATGAAGGCGCGACAGTGAGACGCAGCGGCGATATGGTTATTGTTGAGGAAGAGCGCCCACACCAAAGCGCCTTCTTGGATCCGTCAAAGTCGGCAAGCGTCAAGGGCAATGGGGTCTCTGTTTCCTATAAATCGCGAAAGAAGCGCCGCTAGGTTCCTGCATTCCGATCTAACACTTCCTCCCCACCATGAGAGCAACCTTCCGCTAATTCATATCAACCCATGCGAATTGTTGACCCAGATGCCGCCCTGATGAAACGTGTCCGGGCGGGCGACAAAGCCGCCTTCCGTGAATTGGTGGAACGCCACCAGCGGGCTGTGGTCAGCATGATCTTTCGGTCCATCAACGATTCGTATGAGTCGGAGGACTTGGCGCAACGGGTTTTTCTGCAGGTCTGGCGGTCGGCGCCACGGTGGAAGCCAAAGGCCAAGTTCACCACTTGGCTTTACACGATCGTTCACAACACGATCTTGAACGAGCACCGCCGCCGGTCGCGTCGCTCCGCGGAATCGTTGGACAAACTTCAACAGCCGGAGGACAGCGACGAGATGGGCCGCCAGATGGAAGACGAGACAGTGGCGGACCCTCATACGCAGGCTTCACTTCGCGAGTTGCAAGATCGCATCCATGAAGCCATCTTGTCCTTGCCGGACACGCAACGGACGGCGGTGTTGCTATGCCGCTATGAGGGATATTCCTATGATGAAATTGCCAAGGTTTTGAAATGTTCCGTATCGGCCACAAAATCGCTGTTACACAGGGCACGGCAAACGCTTAAGGAAGAATTACGCGGGTATTATTGAGGGCGCAACCAACGCTGCTGGTTTGGTGTTGTTATTAGTGAAAAGGAAAGAAACAGATGAACTGCAAAGATGTGCAAAACCAATTTGATGACCGGCTCGACGGCCGTCTGAATGAAGCGCAAACCCGGCTCTTCGATGAGCACGTCGGACAATGCGCGGGTTGCCGGGCCGATTGGCAGGCCCATGAGGCAACTTGGGCCTTGCTCCAACGCTGGGAAGTTCGCGAACCCCGTTTCGGTTTCGCTGATCGCGTCATGCGCCAACTGGACGAACAACCCGAACAGGTCTGGCCGTTGTGGCTGCGCCCGGCGTTTCGCTGGTCGGTAGCCGGTGCGGCGGCGTTGCTGATGATTGGAGCAGGCGGCTTTGTGCGCTGGCAACAGACCCGGGGAGAGCGCCTGGTCTCGATGTATTCACAAGTGCAAAGCTTTGACATGCTCCGCGACATGGAAGTCATTTCCTCGCTCGACCGCATTCACGGAGACAGCCAACTGTGATCGTTCAAGGCCACAACACGCGCCTCGCTGTCGCCGCCCTCGCCGCTGTGATGTTCTGCGGCATGGGAGCATTGCGGGCCGATGACAAAGTTGTGGCCGTGGATCCCGGCAAGGTGTCGGCCACCGTGACCAACATGGATCCTGCCCATGAAAAGGCCCGCAAAGAAGCCGAAGCTGCGGCGCGCAAGGAAGCCGACCGGCTCCGCAAAGAAGCCGAACGCGCCAAACGCGACGAGGAAGTGAACGCGTGGTGGGCAAACCTCAAACCGGATGAGCGGCACAACTTGATGCGACAACAACTCGCTTTCGGCGAAATGCCGCCTGAGATGGCCAAATCCATCCGCACCTCGATTGATACGTTCCTGAAAATGAGTCCCGAAGAACGGCAGGTGTTCAAAGACAACTACGCTCGCTGGGAACAGATGAGCATCAAGGATCGTCAAGAAGCGCGCGAAGAATTTCGCAAGAAGAAAAAGGAATTCGAGGATCAATGGAAGAAAGACTATCCTGGCACGCCTGTTCCTCCGTTCCCCCTTCCCAAGGGTTTCAAGTATCCGCCCAAACCCGCCGAGACCGTTGCCAAAGAGAAAAAGTAAGACGCGATCGGAATTGCTCCTACTTGGCCTTGAACCGCGCCACAAACGCACCATCCATCTGGGGCGCGGGAGGAATCAGCGACCGGGTTGACTCCAAGACAAACTGGGGATGAGCTTGCCGGAATTTCTCCACCACCCGTTCGTTTTCTTCCGACTCGATGCTGCAAGTGCTGTACACCAACACGCCACCCGGCAGGACGAAGTGACCGGCTGCGGCCAGGAGCCGGTACTGTAATTCAGCCAGCCGGGTGATTTCATCCTCCCGGATTCGCCACCGCAAATCCGGGCGGCGACGCATCACGCCGGTGTTGGAGCATGGCGCATCCACCAGCACACGATGAAATTTGCTGCCGCGCAGACAGCGATCCAACCGGGTTCCCCCGCACGCCAGCGTCGCGACGATGGTGACATCAAGTCGCCGGCAGTTTTCAGCCACGGTTTGGAGCCGGGAACTTGATTCATCGGCGGCAATAATCTGGCCGCGATTCTGCATCTTCTGTGCGATGTATGTCGTCTTGCCGCCGGGCGCGGAACACATGTCCAATACAGATTCGCCCGGTTGCGGATCCAGCGCGTCCACGGCGGTCAAGGTTGACGGATCCTGCGCGTAGTACGTGCCGGGCGACTGGAAAAACTTCTGTGCATCCGCGACCCGGTAAGAGAGCGGATGAAGACCGGACGGCTCAAGCACACCGGGCCACGGTTTGTCGCCGCGCACGTAAACATCCGGCGTTGTGTTGTTCCATTCGCAAAGCGCGGCCGCAGCCGGCGCCCCCCACCGGCCAACCCACCGGTTCCAGAGCCATTGTGGATGAGAATGATAAACCCACGGTTGATCGAGCCGGAGCTTGTCGAGTTTGGCGCGCAAGCCGGTACGCTCGCGCACGGCCCGGCGCAACACGGCGTTGGCGAACTTTGCTTCCGCGCCGGTGGCCTTGGATTTCACAAGCTCAACGGATTCATGAATGGCCGCGTGTTCCGGTATGCGGTGGAGATAGAACAACTGATAGAAACCGAGTTGGAGAATGAGTGCCACAACGTCGCGGGGCGGCCGGTCGCAGTGGAGGGACAACAGGAATTCGAGAGCCGACCGGTTGCGGAGCCAGCCGTAGAACAATTCGGTGGCCAATCCCCGGTCAGCGGGAGACAACGAACTGTCGGCGAACGCCAATTCGAGGCATTCGTCTGCAAACCGCCGTGACTTCAGCCAATCTTGAATGAGGTGTAACGCGGTTTGTCGGGCATTCATGCCGGGGACGGTAACACAGCGGGCTTGAGTTTGAACAGCGGGGCAGTATGATGCGCGCCGTTTTCTAACCAGGAGCATTACATGAGCAAATCAAACAGGTGGGTGTGGTGTGCGGTAGCGCTGTTGATGATGGCCGGCCGCGTGAGGGCCGCCGAGGAAGCGCCCAAGATTGATTCGGGGGATACGGCGTGGATCTTGGTTTCGTCCGCGCTGGTGTTGTTGATGACGCCGGGGCTGGCGTTTTTCTATTCCGGCATGGTGCACCGCAAAAATGTCCTCGGCTCGATCATGCAATGCTTCAGTCTCATGGGACTGATCACGGTGCAATGGGCGGTGATCGGTTACACGTTGTCGTTTGGCGACGACATCGGGTCGTTCATTGGCAATTTCAAGTATCTGCTGCTGCGCGGCGTGGGGGCCGAGCCGGGACCGTTTGCGGCAACGATTCCCCACAATTTGTTCATGGTCTTTCAAATGATGTTTGCGATCATCACGCCGGCGTTGATCTTCGGGGCGGTAGCGGAACGGATGAAGTTCTCGGCGATGTTGGCGTTTTCGCTGTTGTGGGCGACGCTGGTGTACAACCCGATCTGTCACTGGGTATGGGGCGGGGGTTGGTTGGGCAAATTGCACGCGATGGATTTTGCCGGCGGCACGGTGGTGCATATCAGTTCTGGTTTCTCGGCGTTGGTGTGCGCGCTGGTGTTGGGCGCGCGGCGCGGCGACCGCAAACTGGAACCGCACAATCTGACGCTCACCGTGCTCGGCGCCGGGCTGCTGTGGTTCGGCTGGTTCGGGTTCAATGGCGGGAGTTCGCTGGCCGCCAATGGCGCTGGCGCCAGCGCGTTTGTGAATACGCACATTGCCGCCGCCACGGCGGCTCTGGTCTGGATGCTGATGGAATGGCGGTTGCGCGGCAAACCCAGCATGCTGGGTGTGGCGTCCGGCTGCGTGGCCGGTCTGGTAGCCATCACGCCCGCAGCGGGTTTTGTGACGCCGGGCGGCTCGTTGATCATCGGCGCGCTTGCTGGGCTGGTCTGTTTGTACGGTGTGACGGTGAAAAACAAGTTCGGGTTTGACGACACGCTGGATGTGTTCGGCATTCACGGCTTAGGCGGGACACTCGGCGCGCTGCTGACCGGTGTGTTCTGCGTGGAGGTGGCCGTCAAAGATGGCGGGATGGGCAAACAAGTGCTGGTGCAAACCATCAGCGTTGTCGCCACGATTGCCTATGCGATGGTGGTGACGTGGATTTTGTTGAAGATCGTGGACGGGATGATGGGCCTGCGCGTCAGTCCCGAGGAAGAAGAGCAGGGCCTCGACACCACGCAGCATGGTGAAAGCGGTTACAATCTCTAAGCGCGACCATGTGGCTGAACGGTTTTACTCATGACTGTCTCACTTCCTGTCCTGGCCATCGTGGGCCGCCCGAATGTCGGCAAGAGCGCGCTGTTTAACCGCATTGCCGGCAAGCGCATCGCCATCGTCCATGAACAAGCGGGGGTCACACGCGACCGGGTCAGCGCCCGCGCCCGGTGGGGTTCCAGGGCCTTTGAGGTGGTGGACACCGGTGGGATTGCGTTCATGGACGATGAACGCACGACAGATCTTCTGGCGGATGCTTCGCGCCGGCAGGCGGAAGTCGCCATGGAAATGGCCAGCGTGATTTTGTTTGTGGTGGATGTGACGGCGGGCGTCACGCCGTTGGACATGGACATGGCGCGACGGCTTCGACGCAGCGGCAAGCAGGTCATTCTGGCCATCAACAAAGTGGACAATCCGCGCCGGGAGAAGGATCTCTCGGAGTTTGCGCGATTGGGCTTCCCCGAGATGTTCCCCATAGCGGCCGTGCACGGTTTGGGGATGGATATGTTGCTGGACGAAGCCACAAAGGGGTTCCCTGCCGGCGCGGTGGAAGAAGAGACGAAACCCACCCGTATCGCGATCGTGGGCCGGCCCAACGTGGGGAAATCCTCGCTGATCAATTCCATCTTGCAGAGCGAGCGATCCATCGTCAGCGATGTTCCCGGCACCACGCGGGATTCGGTGGATGTGCCGTTTGAGGTGGACGGCAAACCGTATGTGCTGGTGGACACGGCCGGGCTGCGCCACAAGCGCAAGATCAAGACTTCAGTGGATCAATTTGGCTTGATGCGCGCCGAGCGCAGCATCCAGGAATGCGACATCGCCGTGATGGTGCTGGACGCGACGACGGGCGTGACGAAGCAGGACAAACACATTGCCGGTCAGGTCGCGGAAGCTTCGAAGTGTTGTTTGATCGTAGTGAACAAATGGGATTTGATGGTTGAGGCGGAAGCGGCAGCCCAGAAACAACACAAGAACCCACGCCGCAACATGCGCGCCCAAACGTACCGGGAACAGTTCATGGAGATGGTGCATCACGAGCTGTTCTTTTTGGATTGGGCGTCGGTGTTGTTCTTGTCGGCGCTGAAGGGCACCGGCGTGGACCAGATTTTTGGCGAGGTCAGAAAAATCGAGGAGCAGATGACCACGCGAATCACGACACCGGAATTGAACCGTCTGTTGGCGCGCTCCATGGAGTCGTATCCGCCGCCGGCCATCTCGGGAAAACGGTTCAAAATCTACTATGCATTTCAGCGCCTGGGGCTGCCGCCGACAATTACGATGTTTGTGAATGGCCGGCAACTTCTCACCCAGCACTATGAGCGGTTTCTGAAGGCAAAAATCCGGTCGGTTTGGGCCTTCCAAGGGTGCCCGTTGCGGGTGGAATGTCGGGAACGGGACCGTCGAAAATTCGTTGCCGGCTTGGCGAAATGAACAAAAATGAGCGATTGGAAGTTTTTTTCTTGAAACCGCTATATGTAGGGTCATAGAGTGTCGCTCGCACTATTAGTGCGGGTGTCAAACCTGGGGGGTGGCCCGCGCTGGTGTGCATTTTGCACTGAAATTCGAGGAGGCCGTCGTGATCAATCTCAAACAGGGGGACAAAAATGCTGTCCTCACTTCCGACAAACCATCCCGTAAGGGTTCAGAGGAGATGCAACCCGTGGGAAGTTCACCAAGAAAGACCAAGTCTGCCGGCGCTGCTGCGCCCAAAAAGTCCGGTCTGGTTGTGCCGCGCGTGTTCAGCAAGCCCGGGGTAAGCCCGTTCGACGAATTGGAGTGGGACTATCGCACCGCCGAGATTGTGGATGACAGCAACAAGGTCATTTTCCGGCAGGAAAACGTTGAGGCTCCGACAAGCTGGTCCCCCCTCGCCACCAAGGTCGTTGTATCGAAGTATTTTTACGGCGAAATGGGCACGGCGGAACGGGAAACCAGCGTCCGTCAAATTGTCCACCGCGTCACCCGCACCATTGCCGACTGGGGCAAGGCGCAGGGCTACTTTGCCAGCGACAAGGATGCGGAAACGTTCTACAACGAATTGACGTGGCTGTGCGTTAATCAGCATGGCTCGTTTAATTCGCCGGTTTGGTTCAACTGCGGTCTCTTCCACCAGTACGGCGTCGGCAAGAACAGCGACGCCGGCAATTTCTACTACGACCGCGCCGAAGCCAAAATCAAACGCGCTCCGACCCAGTACGAATACCCGCAATGTTCGGCCTGTTTCATCCAATCCGTGGACGATTCGATGGAAGACATCATGGAATTGGCCCGCAGCGAAGCGATGCTGTTCAAGTTCGGCAGCGGCACCGGCACCGACCTTTCCACGTTGCGCAGTCGCCGCGAGAAACTCAGCGGCGGCGGACGCCCCAGCGGGCCCTTGTCGTTCCTTCGCGTGTACGACTCCATCGCCAGCGTGGTCAAATCAGGCGGCAAGACGCGCCGGGCCGCCAAGATGAACACGCTCAAAGTCTGGCATCCTGACATCAAGGATTTCATTGACGCCAAACCCAATGAAGAACGCAAAGCGTGGGCGTTGATCGAACAGGGCTATGCCGGCGACTTCAACGGCGAAGCGTACGGTTCTGTTTCTTTCCAAAACGAAAACCTCAGCGTCCGTGTCACCGACGAATTCATGCGCGCGGTGCTCGAAGACCGCGACTGGACAACGCACTGGGTGACCGATCCCAGCAAACCCGGCCCCACCTACAAAGCCCGCGAGCTCATGCTGGGCATCGCCGAGGGTACTTGGATGTGCGGCGATCCCGGCTGCCAGTACGAGGACACCATTCAGCGCTGGCACACCTGCCGCAACACCGCCCCGATCAACTCCAGCAATCCTTGTTCGGAATACATGTTCCTCGACAACAGCGCCTGCAACCTCGCGTCGCTGAACCTGATGAAGTTTCTCCGCGATGACGGCACGTTCGATGTGGAGCGGTTCAAAGCGGCCGTCGAGATTTTCATCACGGCCCAGGAAATCCTCGTAGACAATTCCAGCTATCCCACCGAGTCCATCGCCCGCAACAGTCACCAGTTCCGGCCTCTCGGTCTCGGCTATGCGAACCTCGGTTCCATGCTGATGGCCATGGGGCTGCCGTACGACAGCGACGAAGGACGCGGTCTGGCCGGCGCCATTACCGCCATCATGCACCTGCACGCCTATACCCAATCCTCCCGGATCGCCAAGCACCTCGGCCCCTTCGAAGGATTCTCTGTCAACCGCGAGCCGATGCTGGCCGTCATGGAAATGCACCGCGACGCCGTCAAACGCATTCACCCCACCTGCCCGGACTATCTGCGCGACGCCGCCCAACGCTGCGGCGATGAAGCCGTGGAACTCGGCCGCCGCAACGGATACCGCAACTCGCAGGTCACCGTGCTGGCGCCGACCGGCACGATTGCGTTCATGATGGACTGCGACACCACCGGCGTGGAACCGGACATCGCGCTGGTGAAGTACAAACTGTTGGCCGGCGGCGGTTCCTTGAAGATCATCAACCGCACCGTGCCGATGGCGTTGCGCAAACTTGGCTACGAGGAAGATCAGATCGCCGCCATCGTCAAACACATTGACGAGAACGACACCATCGAGGGCGCGCCGTTTCTCCAGGACAAACATCTGCCCGTCTTCGATTGCGCCTTCAAACCGGCCAAGGGCAAACGCAGCATTCACTACCTGGCGCACCTGCGGATGATGTCCGCCGTCCAGCCGTTCCTCTCCGGCGCCATCTCCAAGACCGTCAACATGCCGCAAGAATCAACGGTCGAAGACGTGATGAACGCCTACATTGAAGGCTGGAGACTCGGCCTCAAAGCCGTGGCGATTTATCGCGACGGCTCCAAGCGCAGCCAGCCGCTGAACACCACCAAGGGCAACAGCAGCGCCGCCAAGGCCGAAGCCGCCCTCAAGGAAACCGAGACACTCCATTCCCGGATCCTCGAACTCGAAGGCGAAATCAAAGAATTGCAGCGGCGCGCCGCCGACCCGGTCCGGCATCGGTTGCCCGACACCCGGCAAGCTGTGACTCACAAGTTCGACATAGCCGGTCACGAAGGCTACATCACCGTTGGCCTGTACGAGGACGGGTCACCCGGCGAACTGTTCATCACCATGGCCAAGGAAGGCTCCACCATCGGCGGCCTCATGGACACCATCG
>CAZEQV010000128.1:0-9346 GCA_964514435.1 uncultured Verrucomicrobiota bacterium | reverse complement strand
TCGCGCTGGACAACGTCAACCCGCCCGTCACGTTCAGCAAATCCCAGTTGCTCCCCGCCGCGCCGGTCAGGCTGCTGATCTCCCACTTGTTCGTGCCGCCGCCGGCCAGGGTCAGCGTGCCGATGACGTTCAACTGGCCGGTCCCGTCCACGCCGGACAACAGGGCGTTCTTCTGGATCGTCAGCGCGCCATCCAGAGTGCCGGCCGCCTGCAACGTGGCGTTGGTGTTCACCGTCAAGCCATTGGTCAGCCGATGCGTTTGCGCGCCGAGCAGTTCGAGCCGGGCGGCTTGCACGCCATCGCCCACGGTCATCGCCGCGCCGTTGTTGCTGAGCACGGTGCTGACCCGCAACAGCCCGCCGAGAATCTCGACCGTGTTGCTGACGCCGACAATCACCCGGCTGACCGTCACCGTGCTCGCGCCGCCCATAACAAACCGGTTGCTGACCGAGCCGTCCCGGCCAACGGTCAAGGTGCCGGCGGCGAACAGTTGCGCGCCGTTGGTGACCAGCAGCGTGGACTCCCGCGTCAACCGCCCGCCCACGAGCACGTGTTGGCCGCTGACGACCAACGAGGACCCGCTGCCGCTGACGCGCACCCGGTTGCCGTAGCTGGTAGCCGGCGTGGCGTGCGAGGTGTTGTTCGTGGCGATCAAGAGATCGCCCAAGATGGTGACTTGACCGCCGTCCGCCACCTCCAGGAAGTTGGAGTTGATGGCCGTCGCGGTGCTGATGGCGCCATACGCTCCGCCCACGCGGAGGCTCCCAGCCACGAACAGACCCGAGTTGGCATTGGTGACGAGCACCCCGTTGTCAATCCCGCCCGCGTTGTAACCCAAAGAGACTTGGCCGCCGATATAGACTTGGCCGCCATCGGCGATGATGAGCCGGTTGGAAACCGCGAGATTATTGCCGCTTTGCACGATCAAGAAATTGCCGGCGTTGGTCCAAACCGAGCCGGCGCCCGTCACAAGAATCGTGTTGTTGGTGGTGCCCACCGTCGCAAACGCCAACTGGAGAGCTGGCGTGCGGAGAAAACCGCCATTGGTCACGACAATGCTGTTGTTATTGCCGCCCTGCCGGGCCACGTACGCCTGATCCGCTTGCTGCCAGACACGGGCGTTGTCCACGAGCAGCAGGTTGGCATGGCTGACCGTTCCGCTGCCCACATAGATGCCGGTTCTCGAATAGAACGTGCTGCCGTTGGTCACGATCAGGGAGTTTCCCCAAGCGCCGCCACCGGTGATTCGTTCGCCAATGACCGTCTGCCCCAGATTTGTCCACGTCGCGCCACTGATGACGACCTTGTTGGAAAACGCCCCGACCGCCGCCGTGTCGGTGGCGTGGTGAGCCCGGCCGATAAACAGGTTGCTGCTGACCACGGCAGCACCGTCGGCCACGAGAATCTGGTTCCAAGCGCTGGTGGTGGTGCGGGAGAGATCGTTGTTGCTCAACACGCGCGCATAGCCCACAGACACCGTGCCCGTGGTGGCGAGGAGCTTTGTGTTCGCACCCGTTAACACAACCTCATTGGAGAAGGCGCGCGACCGGTTGTTGCTGTTTCCGCCGCCGTGGGAGGAATACCCGACCACCAAGTTGTTGATGTTGCTCAACGTCACTCCGCCGCTCACCCTCAACGAATTCAACTCCGAAACCGTGGTCCGGTGGCCACTGCCGACATGCGCGAAGCCATTCGTCAGGTCCTGCCCGCTGAAATCCCAAATGCCGCCAGGCGAGGTCGCGCTGGTGACGGTCACGGTAATGCCGGCCAGCGTGGCATCCACGTCGTTGATCGCGCCGATGACGATGGGCGCTTGCGTGATGAGTTTCCCACCGGAATCGAGGCGGATACCGGCGTTGGTGCTGATATTGAAGGCGGTGGAGATGGTGAGTTGACCGCCGCTCGCCAAGGCCAGCCACGCCTGGCCGGAACCTCGGTTCCAGAGGTTGACCGTGCCGACAGAGACGGTGCTGTCCACGACGGCGGTGAACGTGTTGGCGCTGGTGTTGGTGATCCAGGCGATCTCACCAGACGTTGGGTAGGCAGTTGGATTCCAGTTGTTGTCATTCGTCCACAGCCCCGAGAAGTTGTTCGCCCAGTTGGTCCACGAGCCGAATGACACCGACGCGCTGGAGACCAGCGCACTGGCCGCGAGCGCCACGATCAATCCTACGATTGTGCTTCGTCTTGGCATCATCTAACCGTGCCCTTGCCCTCTATCTTCATTCCGTGTTTGCTCCCGCTGCGGTTGGCGACTGAAACGCGAAGCCGGTCTGGCTTTCTGAAACAGGATGATACCGACACCTGTGGGCAATAGCGTGCTTGGCAGAAAAGTGAAAGTTGACTTCATCGCAGGTTGCCCGTCTTTTCGCGAAACAACTAAACAGATTGGAGCGGTTTTGGATAGTGTCGGATGCGACAAAACTGTTTGGCGATTTTGCGACACCGTGATAGTGTTTTGTCAATGAACGCGCGCAACACCATCCTACTCGTGCTGCCGTTGACGACGGATCTGGGTCGCGAAATGTTTCTCGGTGCCCAACAAGCGCTGGTCGGGCCGGAGCACCGGTTTCATTGGCAGTTGACGGATGCCACACCGGAGTATCTGGCCCTGCCACTCCATAACCGGCCCTTTCTGGACCGACTGGCGGGCATCATCGCTTTTGCCTATCTCCCCACCATGGAAACAGCCCTGCTACGCTGTGGTCGTCCGGTTGTCAATCTGTCTGGTCGCCTGGAGCACCCACGCTTACCAACCGTCAGCAGCGACAACCGGCGCGTGGGCCAGCTGGCGGCGGAACATCTGGCGGCCATTGGCCTGCAACACTTCGCGTTTGTGGGCACAACGCACACCCGGTTCTCGTTCGAGCGCCATGCCGGGTTTCAAGCCGAGCTGAAACGTCTGCAGCGGGCCGCGCCCCGGCACATCGTCCCGGAAAGCCTCCACGGGCTGTTCGAATTGCCTTGTCCGTGCGGGGTCTTCTGCGCGGACGACCGGCTGGCGGCGGAGGTGGTGAACGTCGTCACCGACGGTCAACGGCGCGTGCCGCATGATTGTGCCGTGCTCGGCTGTGACAACGAGACCATCCGGTGCCTCACCGCCGCCGTGCCCGTGAGCAGCATCAACCTGAATGGCCGGGCCATTGGCGCGGCCGCCGCCCGGTTATTGCTGGCCATTCTGGCCGGCCAACGTCCGCCCACCGCGCCAGTCCTGATCCCGCCCGGTGAAGTGGTGATTCGCGACTCCACCAATCTCATCGTGGGGGCCGATGAACGCTTGACGACCGCGCTGGCCGTCATCCGCAACCGGGCCTGCGAGCCATTGACCGTGAGCGCTCTGGCGGACCATCTGCACATTCACCGCCGCACCTTGGAACGCCTGTTTCGCCAAGAATTGGGCCGCAACATCCGCGCGGAAATCCTGCGAGTCCGGCTGCAACACGCCTGCGACCTGCTCCGGCATTCCGACTTGGCGGTTTCCCAAGTCGCAACCCAGGCGGGTTTTCTTGACTATGGCCGGTTCACCCGCGTTTTCCGCCGGCAGATTGGCGCGACCCCGACCGGCTACCGCCGCCAATTCCGGCAAGGCGTCTGAGCGCCTCAGACCACGGCGTACAACCGGCCCCTTTCGCTCAAAGGAATGTCCGACCGGCATGCATCGCCGGTGCGCCCGCATTTTACTGCAAGAGATGGCAGGATGAATCTTGGTCAAACAACGATTCACAGGCAGTTTCGTTCCCAAACAGAGTCTGAGTAGGGAGTGATATTCATAACATCGCAAGAACTGACTTCATGCCACCGATCCGCTTGGTCGCCGGGGTGCACCGCATGTTTTGCAGGGCGAGCACGCCTGTCGTTTAGGCTGCCCGCCGCGAGTGTGGCAATGCGTTCCCAACGGCGCGAACCCTATACGACAGGGATTCGCGCCCCACAATTTCGGACCAGCTCAAAACTTGCAGTGCGCCCGCTGGCCGGACTCCTGGATTTTACTTTTGGACAAAGTCTTAAGAGTGGTTACCATGCGTGGTGAAGTTCGCCTTGTCGGACAGCGAGTCGAGTTGGCGCAATTTGCAGTCAAGCAATAGGTATGAGGGTATCATGTCTGGATTTTTTTGTCGGTGGATAGGTGGCGTGTGTGCGGCGGCTGCGGTGCTGACATTAGCGGCTTCGTCGGTGCGCTCCGAGCAAACTATGGCGGTTCAGGGATTCGCTTCATTGCCGCTTTCCTTCGAGGTCAACCAAGGCCAATCGGGCGACGAGGTTCAGTATCTGGCTCGAGGACGCGGCTACACGTTGCATCTGAAGTCCGGCGAAGCCGTCTTGTCTCTGGTGCGTCCTGTGCCGAAGAAGGATTTGCCCCGACTTCGTGACCAAGCGAAGAATGCGCGGGAAGCAAACAAAAAGGAGCGGCCCAGTCGGCCCGAATCTTTTCTCATCGCCATGCGGCTGGTGGACGCCAATCCCCATGCCCAAGTTTCCGCTCACGAGGAGTTGCCCGGCAAGGTCAATTACTTCCTCGGAAGCGATCCCAAACAATGGCGCGCCGACATCACCACGTATGCGAAGGTCCGGTACGAATCCGTCTATCCGGGCATTGACTTGGAGTACTACGGAGACCAAGGCCAGCTCGAGTATGATTTCATCGTGGCGCCCGGCGCGGACCCCGGCAAGATTGCGCTGGAGTTTGCCGGTTCGAACAAATTGGAATTGCAGGAGGACGGCAGTCTGTTGGTCAGCTCCCAGAGCGGCGCCGTGCGCTGGCATCGTCCCGTCCTTTATCAGAACATTGCCGGACAACGGCAGCCCGTGGAAGGCCGGTTCGTTCTGAACGGACCATTGCGGGTGACGTTTGAGATCGGGACCTATGACCGGAACCAGGCGCTGGTGATTGACCCCGTGCTTCAGTATTCGACATTTCTGGGCGGTGGAAACACCGATGCGGCCCAAGACATTGTGATTGATTCGACCGGCAACGCCTACGTGACCGGCTACACGGCTTCGTCGAACTTTCCGCAAACGAACGCGTTTCAAAACACGTTTCGCGGCAGTACCTACGATGTATTCGTCACCAAGATCAACAGCAACGGCTCGGCCCTCGTATTCTCGACGTTCCTCGGCGGCGCGGGCGATGATTTTGGCCAAGGCCTAGCCGTGGATTCAGCCGGTCGGGTGTACGTGACCGGCTCGACCGACTCGACGAATTTCCCCACAGCCAGCGCGTTTCAAACATCGCTCAACAACTATTTCGATGCCTTCGTGACGCGACTCGCGCCGGCCGGCAATGCCGTGCAGTATTCCACCTATTTTGGCGGCAACGACGACGACTCGGCTTACGGAATCGCCGTGGATGCCAACGCGTCCGTCTATTTTTGCGGCGAGACCGCCAGCAAAACCGGCAACAGTTTTCCGCGCAAGAACGCCGCGCAGAACTCGTTCGGCGGCGGGTTTTACGACGCATTTATCGCCAAGATCAACACCGCCCTCTCCGGCAGCGCCTCATTGATTTATTCCACATTCTTTGGCGGCAACGACGACGATGGCGCGTTCTCCGTAGCCGTTGATTCCGTAACCAACTGCTACGTGACCGGCTACACGGCGTCGCTCAATTTTCCCACCAAGACACCGTTGCAGCCCACGTTCGGCGGTGGATTTGCCGACGGCACACTCATCAAAATCAATCCCACTCTCTCCGGATCTAGTTCACACATCTACTCCACTTTCATAGGCGGCAGCGACGACGATCTCGCCTACGGCATCGCGCTGGACGCAGCCCGCAACGCCTACGTCTGCGGTGAAACCTACTCGTTCAACTACCCCACCACCAACGCGCTCCAATCCTCCTTCGGCGGCGGCATCAATGACGCCTTCGTGTCCAAGGTCAACACCAACGCTTCGCAGCTCATTTTCTCCACGTACGTGGGCGGATTCGACAGCGACTACGCGCAACGACTGGCCGTGGATAGCGCGGGCAATGTGTATGTGACCGGCCTCACGTCCTCGGAAAACTTTCCCGTCACGTCCACAGCTTTTCAAAAAACATTCGGCGGCTATCCCGGTGATGCGTTCGTTACCAAGATCAGTTCCAACGGCGCCACGCGGCTCTATTCCACCTACTTGGGCGGACATTCCTACGATCACGGTTTTGGCATCGCGGTTGACGGTGCCGGCCATGCCTACGTGACCGGCCAAACATCCTCCACCAACTTCCCGACGCGCGTCGGATCATACAAGATTACCGGCTCGGGAGAGGACGAAGCATTCATCGTCAAAATTGTCGCTTCCGCCGACCTCTCTCTCACCAAGATTGACACACCCGATCCCGCCACCGTCTCCAGCAACCTCAACTACGCCATTACCGTCACCAATCGCGGCGAAATCGCCGCTTCAGGCGTCATCGTCACGGAACCCCTGCCGGCCTCGTTCACCTTCGCGTCCGCCTCCGCCTCGCAAGGCTCGTGCGTCCTGTCCGGCAACGTCGTCGTCTGCAGCCTCGGCGCGATGAACGTGGGCGCTCTGGCCACCATCTCCATCAACATCACCCCCACCCTCCACGGGACATTCACCAACACAGCCACCGTCGCCGCCACCACACCGGACTCCGATCCATCCAACAACACCGCCACCCAAATCACCACTGTCAATCCCAACACTCCCTCCTTGCCCACCGTCAATGTGGCCGCGACCGACCCTCTGGCCTCGGAAGCCGGGTCCGATCCCGGCATTGTGACCTTCAGCCGGTCCATCGTCACCAACGCGCCTCTGACCATTTTTTACACCGTCTTGGGTGATGCCGTTGCCGGCTCAGATTTCGTGGCGCTCACCGGCACCATCACCATACCGGCCAACCAGACTTCCACGAACCTCACGGTGTTCCCGCTCGACGACGGCTTGATCGAGTGCGAGGAAACCATCATCCTCCAAGTCACCGCTTCGCCCAACTACATCGTCGGCCCGCAAAACACAGCGGCCATCACCATTCAGGACAATGATCGGCCATTGGTAACCGTCACCGCCACGGATCCGGGCGCCAGCGAGAATGGCGACAGCGGCACATTCCTCATCGAACGTCAGGGCTGCGCCGACGCTGCGCTCACCGTCACCTACAACATCACCGGCACGGCCACGCCCGGGACCGATTACCCCGCGCTTCCGGCCAGCGTGATCATTCCCCCCGGACAATCCTCAGCCGCTCTGATTGTGCTGCCCATTGACGATTCGAGCATTGAAGGTTCCGAATCGGTCATCATCACACTCACGTCCCAACCCGCCTATCTTCTCGGATCGCCAACAACCGCCACCGTCAACATCTCGGACAATGACCTGCCCGTGGTGATCGTCACGGCACCGGACCCCACCGCCTCCGAACCGGGCGGCGACACCGGCCTCCTGACCTTCTTCCGTGACGGCGGCACCAACGCTTCGCTTCAAGTCCAATACACCGTCGCCGGAACCGCGACCAGCGGCTCGGACTTCCTGCCCATCGGCGGCACCATCGTCATTCCGGTGGGTTCCTTCAGCGCCAACCTCGTCGTCACTCCCCTTGATGACAGCGTTCTGGAATGCGACGAAACCGTCACCGTCAACTTGTTCACCAACGAGTTCACCTACATCATCGGCAACCCAAACTCCGCCACCGTCACAATCCTCGACAACGAACTGCCAACCGTCACCGTCACGGCCTCCGACAACAGCGCCTCCGAACCAGGCGCCAATACCGGAAGCTTCACCATCACGCGGACCGGTTGCCTCACGTCCGGATTGACCGTTTCCTACACCGTGGCCGGCGCCGCCACACCTGGCAGCGATTACACCGCCCTGTCCGGCACCGTCATCATTCCCGCCGGCACCAACAGTGCGGTTGTCACCGTCACGGCCATTGACGATGTCCTGTCCGAGTGTGACGAGACCGTCGTGCTGCAAATCGCCGCCAGCGCCAGTTACAGTCTGGGCGCACAAAACTCCGCCACTGTCACCATCGCCGACAACGATCTACCGACCATCACCATGTCGGCCACGACCACTGCGGCCTCGGAGACGTCCGCTTCCCCCGGCATCTTCACGCTCACCCGCACCGGCTGCACCAATTCCACGCTCACCGTCCACTACTCCATCGCCGGCACCGCTTCCAACGGATCCGATTACGCCGCCTTGCCCGGCAACGTCACCTTCCCCATCGGCGCCCTCAACGCCACCATCCAGATCAACCCCATTGATGATCCTTCTTCTGAATGTCTGGAAGCCGTCGTCCTCACCGTCTCATCCAACGCCCACTACCACGTAGGCGCCCCCAACTCCGGCTCCGTCACCATCACCGACAACGATCTGCCGACCGTTTCCATCGCGGCCACCGACGACACCGCGTCCGAACCCGGTTCCAACACCGGCCAATTCACCGTCACCCGCACCGGCTGCACCAATTCCACGCTCACCGTCAACTACAACGTGACCGGCTCCGCCACGGAAGCAAGCGATTACACCGCGCTGTCCGGCACGCTCATCATCCCGGCTGGCTCGACAACCGCAACCATCACCGTCACGCCTCTCGACGACACCACACCGGAACTCGATGAAACGGTCATCCTCACGCTCAGCTCCACGGCCAACTACCTTGTCGGCTCGCCGTCGTCAGCCACCGTCACCATTGCCGACAACGATCCGCCCCACGTCTCCGTTGTTGCCTCCGACCCCACCGCCTCGGAACCCGGTGCCAACACGGGACAATTCACCCTCTCCCGCCTCGGCAGCACCAACACCGCCATCACCGTCAATTACAACCTTTCCGGCACCGCCTCCAATGGAGTGGACTACGCCAACCTTGCCGGCTCCGCCGTCATACCGGCAGGCTCCGTTTCCGTGAACGTCACGCTCACCCCCACCGATGACCTGCAGGCGGAGTGTGACGAGACCGCCATCCTCACACTGGCCAACGGAACCGGTTACACCGTCGGTTCTCCCGCGACGGCCACCGTCAACATTCTGGACAACGACATCACGACCGTCTCGGTCACGGCGACCTCGCCCCACGCTTCCGAAGACGGCCCCACGGCCGGCGCGTTCACCGTCACCCGCACCGGCTGCACGAACAACTCACTCACCGTTCTCTACAACGTCGGCGGCCACGCCACGGCCGGCTCGGACTACAACACATTGTCCGGCAGCGTCACCATCCCCGCCGGCTCGCTCGCGGCAACGGTCACCGTCACACCCATCAACGATTCACTCGCGGAATGTCCTGAGACCGTCCTTCTGACAATCGCCTCGGATGAGACCTATCAAACCGTCGCGCCGTCCAGCGCCACCGTCACCATCGCCGACGACGATCTGCCGCTAATCACAATCACCGCCT
>CAZEQV010000127.1:0-9362 GCA_964514435.1 uncultured Verrucomicrobiota bacterium | reverse complement strand
GTCGGCGGCATGGACACATTCGCCAAGGGCCTCAAAATTGCCGCCGCGATCCGCAAAGACGGTCGCTTGGAGAAATTCGTCAAGAGCCGGTACGCTTCCTGGGACAGCGGTATCGGACGCGACATCGAAAAGGGCAAAGTGGGACTGAAACAGTTGGAGGCTTATCTGCTCAAGAAAGGCGATGCCACCGGCAACACAAGCGGCCGCCAGGAGTTCCTCGAGAACCTCATCAACGAGTTCATCTGAAGCGACAAACTTCGATCATCGGGACTTCAGCGTGACACTGGTGGTCTGTTGCACGGCGTAATTGCCCCGGCGCGTCACGACAAACAACACCATCGTCACCGGATCGCCTGCCTGGATGTCGGCGAGCTGTTCCGCCAGCCGGTCCATCGCCAGGATTTCCTCACCGGCAATGTGGGTGATGACGATGCCGCGACGAAACCCGGCTGCTTCCGCCGGGCTTTTCCGTTCCACATCCGACACCAGCAGACCTTGCGCAAACGAATACCCCAGCGCACCGGCCAGGTCAGCCGTCAACGGCTGCACGACCAACCCAAACTTCTTCTGCATCAAGTCGGGCACTGACAACTGCGGCAACGCGGCCAGCTTGACCGACACCGTCAGGTTTTTTCGCTCCCGTTCCACATCCAGCTTGAGAACGTCACCGGCCTTCTTGTTCCACAACGCCTGCATCAACCGCATCACATCCCGGTGCGTTGTCCCGTCCGCCGCGCGGACAACATCGCCCACTTTCAAGCCGGCGCTCTCCGCGGGACTGTCCTTCTGCACGTCGGCAACAAGGATCCGCCCGCCTTCGGCGCGAAACCGCAACCCCAGCCAGAGCCGGAGCCGTTTCTCCGGCGAGAACCACATGGCCAGCATACCGGCCACTCTCCTTGCCGGAATCGCAAACCCGATTCCTTGCGCCTGCGTCAGCACGGCCATGTTGATGCCGACAAGCTCGCCGCGAATGTTCACCAACGGTCCGCCCGAGTTGCCGGGATTGATCGCGGCGTCGGTTTGCAGAATGTCGTTGAACACAACGTCACCGGCCTCGTACTTGCGGTTGCGCGCGCTGATGACGCCCTTGGTGACGGTGTGATCCAGTCCGAATGGATTGCCCACTGCGATCACGGTTTCGCCCAGCATCGGCTCGGTCTCCGTCGCGATCTCGATGTGCGGCAACGGTTCTTGGCGCTCGATTTTCAGCAAGGCCAGATCGTTGTTCTCGTCACTGCTGACCAACTGGGCCTCGTGCGTCGTGCCATCATTCAAGCCGACCTTGATTTTCGTGGCGCGACGGACTACGTGCCAGTTGGTGACGATCCACCCGCGGCTGTCCACAATGGCGCCCGATCCCAGACTGTGTCCGCCTTCGATTTGCGGCCGGCTGGGTATGCCGAAGAACTGTCGCCACATCTCGTCGAACGGATCGCTGTATACGCGCGCCACCACGCGTTCGGTGCTGATATTGACCACGGCGGGAACGACCTGTTGCACCGCCATCACCACCGGATCGCGGCGCGGATCGGGAAGGTCATCGCCCCTCGTTACCGCACCGGTCATGACCAACATCAGAAATCCCATTAGCGTTTTCATTGTGATGCCAATATATTCGAGCGCACAAGGAACAAGCAAGCGATGGCTCTCACACCCTACGGTGAACTGCGCAATCAACTGCTCCGGCAAGGTTGGACCGGGCTGTTCGCCCCGGCGGTGCTGCGCGACGCCGACAACAATTTCGTCCCCATTCCCATCAGCGAACGCCTCGTGCAAGCGATCTGGTTTGACCAGCGATTGAACGCCGACACCCTCCACACCACGGACGGTCGTCCACTCCGCGTCATCTTCCCGGGCTGGTGGAATCTGGAGGCCGGACCCGATTTTCGACATGCCACGGTTCAAATTGGCCTTGACGACGAGCGCACGGGCGATGTCGAGATTCACCTGCGCGCGGACGATTGGTTCCATCACGGTCACCACAACGATCCCGGCTACAACGACGTCATCCTTCATGCCGTGCTGTGGGAAGCGTCCAGCCAGAAACTCGCGTGCGCCAAGTCGGGCGAGACCATTCCGCAGTTGGTCCTTCAACATCAACTGTCATCGCCGTTGGAGGTGCTCTATGACGAACTCGATCTCGACGCCTATCCGCACGGGACATTCGATCATGGCGGCAAGTGCGTGCAGGTGTTCGAGACGCTTTCGTCCGAGGACATTGCCGGGCTGCTGGCGTCGGCCGGTGACGAGCGATTCGCCATGAAGGCTCGCAAATACGCGCGCTGGATACACCGGCACGGCGCCGATCAAGCCTTCTACGAAGGCTGGATGGAATCGCTCGGCTACAAGGCCAACAAGGCCGGTTTCCGCACACTCGCCCAGCGTCTGCCGTTGTGTGACCTGGCCGGACACAAGGACGATTTGGCGCCCCTGATGTTCGGCGTGGCCGGTTTTATGCCCGTGGCCGCGGCCAAGTCGCGCGATCAGTCGGCGCGGCAATACGTCAAGCGGTTGTGGGGCAGTTGGTGGAAAATTCGCCCGGAGTTTGAGGAGCGAATCTTGCCGGCGCAGACCTGGCGGCTGCGCGGCATCCGACCGGCCAATCATCCTCACCGCCGACTCGGCGCGGCCGTCTCCCTGCTGCGGGAAGGCACCGGATTGCTGGAAAAGATCATGAACGATGTTCGCAAGGAAGAAAGCGGCGGCGATGCCGTGGCGCGCCACCTGACATCACTGTCGGACTCGTACTGGAACAACCATTACACCGTCGGCGGGGCCGTCCAGAAATCGTCGTCGGAACTGATCGGCGAGGCTCGGGCGCGGGAAATGATCGCCAACGTGGTGTTGCCGTTTGCTGCCGCGCTCGCGGAGATCACCGGCGACAACCGGCTCCTCAAGCGGGCGCGCGCCCGGTACGCCGACTTGAAAGCGACTTCCTCCAACAGCGTGGTGCGGCTCGCTTCGCAACAATTGTTCGGCACCTTGAAGGCGGCGCAGCCGTTTCTTCGATCGGAACGTCAGCAACAGGGCTTGATCCAGATTTTTCAGGACTTTTGCTTGAACGACAAGTCGGCCTGCCAACAATGCCTGTTTCCCGGTATCGCCAAGGCTTGGAGCGAAAAACGTCCGCTCAGTCGGGTATCTGGATGACTCCGGCCCGTTTCATCTTTTTGAAACGCTCCTCGCCCAGAAAAGTCCGCAGCGCGTTGGCGGATTGTTGCGAGTAGTTTTTGATTTCAGCCTCCACCGCCGCCCAATCTACCTGGTGTCCCTGTTGAGCCAGCTCCTGAGCCTGTTTCCGGTATTGCTCCGCGCCCTTGTTGTAGTTCTGCACCGTGTCGTACACATGGTTGATGTCCGCCGGCGACAACTGCCAGGCCACCGCGTACTGCTTCATTTGTTGGTACCGGTAATCTTGCAGCTTCTTGTACTCAGCGTAGCCGGCCTCCCCGAGCACGCGTTGATATTCGGCGTCGCGGTCCTGCTGGATCTGCTGGTACTGGCGAGATGAATCCTCATTTTTCAGATCACCGGTCTGTGTCAGCCGTGAAATCTCAGACTGTCTCTCGCGCATCATCACATCGGCCCTGGCCAACGCCGCGAGTTGTGAGACCGGCAAGTTGAGATCGCGCAACTGCCATCGCAGATTTCCCAATACATTCCCGCTTTGTGCTTTCCACTGCTGAAACCGGTCGCTGCCCAGCAACGCCAGCAGCTTTTCTTCAAACTCCTTCTGCGATTGCTGTCGCATCACATTCACGTCTGTCGGATCCACCTCCCCCATCTGTTGCGCCTGCGACAATTCGCGGCTGGAGATTTGTTGCTGCTTCTGCAGCCGATACAAGGCAACAGACTCCTCCTCGGTCAATCCCAATTCGGAAAGGTCCATCCAACCGAAAACCTGCTGGCGATCCCACTTCTCAAACGCCGCATCTCCCAGCACCGATCGCATCAACTGCTCGCGTTCCCGCTCGTGGCGCGCTGTCTCAATCGAATACATTCGGGGATCAACCTCACCGTTTCGCACCCGCCGACGCCATTCAACGTACCGTTCGCGCCACTCATGCTGTACCAGACCGGCGATGACATCCGGCAGCATGTCCTCCGAAATGCCGGCTGATCGCAAACGTTTCACCAGGTCCGTCATGTGCGCGCGGTCCGCCTCCGGCACGGATTCCATGCTGTGGGAAGTCGCCGTCACCGGTTTCGATTCGCGCGGCCAATCGCTGAACGAGGTCAACGATGGGGAGCCTGCGGCTGCGTTTCGGGCGGGTGCGCTCTCCCTGCCGGGCGCAGGGGCGGGTGCTGGCTCATCGGATTGCCTCATCCACAGGGACACCAGCACGAGCAGGAGAAATGCGTTGAACGCAGCGGAGAGGATTAGCCAGGACTCTTTTCGCACATTGACTCCAAGAACCTTACCGGCGCGAAGGATTCAGAATGTCCTTGAGTTCCTTCTCGCCCGAGGGGGTGAATGCGCGGACGTTCAAGGGCGGGGCCGGGCGGTTGGTCATCGTGAGCACACTTACGCCGGGCGCCATCAGGTCATTCGCCGCGGCGCGTTTGGCGGTGTAATTGGCTTTCGGAATCGTCTTCATCGGCACATCTTTGCTGACGACCGAATCGTATTCGACCCATTTCTGGCTGAGATCCTTATAGGTGAGATCCTTGCCGGATTGACCAGCCTTGGGGGTGGGAATCGTGGAATGCGTCAGATTGGGGAAACTCAGATCACTTCCGAATTCTTTGTCGTTCACCTCGGCCATTTTGTTGGGTTCCACTTTGCGCAGAACCTGGCCCTTTGTCGGGACCACCCAGACGAACAGAAGAATCATCACAGGGAAGGTTGGGAAAACTTTCATCGCATACATCTTACGGTTGACTGATTCAGCATATTGGTGCGGACGAGAGGAGTTGAACCTCCACGACCTTGCGGTCACAGCCTCCTGAGGGCTGCGCGTCTGCCAGTTCCGCCACGTCCGCACACTCGGTCGGTCAATGGGCTGCGTGGAATATATCGGGCGACCACCCGCCAAGCAACAGCAATCTCCCCCGCCCCGCATGGATTGACTATCCGGACAGGTTTGGGAATATGCCGGTCATGCGCACCGAGTTGCCGGGGGAAATCCACTTTCCATGTTGATACTGTTATTGTTGGTTTCACTGCTGCTGTTGGTGCTCAACGCCTTTTTCGTGCTGGCGGAGTTTTCCGCTGTCAAGATGCGTCCCACACGGGTTGAGGAATTGTTGGACGATGGTGTGCGGCGCGCCAAAGTATTGCAGCATATCCAATCTCACCTTGATGAATATCTCTCGGTTTGTCAGGTGGGCATCACCTTTGCCAGCATCGGACTTGGATTCGTCGGCAAACCGGCCTTCGAAGAACTCGTCGCGATCCCCTTGAAATGGATGGGCTGGGCATCTCCCGCTATGATCAGCGCCTCCGCCGTTTCGGTGGCCTATGTGCTGGTGTCATTCCTGCACATTCTCTTGGGGGAACTGGTTCCCAAATCCATCGCCATCCGACGCACCGACGCCAGCGCGTTGTGGATGTCGGTCCCCTTGCGCGTGGCGCATTTCATCTTTTTCATCCCGCTGTGGATTCTGAACTCCAGCGCCAACCTCGTGCTACGAATATGCGGCATGTCCGCTCCCGCCAAAGACCCGGTGCATTCCGAGGACGAGATTCGCATCATCCTCGAACGCTCCCAAACCAGCGGTCTGATTACGTTTCGACGGTTGCTCTTGATGGAAAACATATTTGATCTCGGCGGCCTCAAAGTGCGTGACGCGATGAAGACGGTTTCCGGCGTCAAAACACTGCGAGCAGTTGCCCCTTGGACGGAGTCACTGGCCATCATACGCGAAACCAAATTCTCGCGGTTCCCGGTCATGGCCGACGGTCACAACCTGCCGGTCGGGTTGGTCCACGTGAAAGACATTTTGCACCAGGAACTGGACAAGCAAGACACTCCTGACTTCACCCCCATCTTGCGGCCTTTTCATAAAGTCACGGACGATGTGCCGCTGGAGCAATTAATGGCGGAATTGCAGCAACTCCGACGGCAAGCCGCCATCGTCGTGGACCGCAAAGGCCAATGGGTCGGATTCATTACGTTGGAGGATGTCATCGAAGAAATCATCGGATCTGTGGAGGACGAGTTTGAAAAGGAACCGCCCCTTTTTCTGGCCGACACTCTCAGCCCCGAACGAATCATTCTCGACGTGACCGGCCCCGATATCCTTGCGGCCATCCATCAAATCTGTGCCCGCATCAAACCATCCGAGTTGCCCCTGCCGCGCGAACGGATTGAGCGCGCGGTGGCCGAGCGCGAAAAAAGCATGAGCACCTATCTGGGACATGGCGTCGCCGTGCCTCACGCCAGGATTGACGGATTGGAGCGTCCCATTTTGATTTTCGCGCAAAGCTCCTCGGGTATACCGGTCGCTTCATCCACGGAGAAAGTTCACATCCTGTTCATGCTGCTGACGCCCGCCAACATCCCGCAATATCAGGTTCGATTACTGGCCCGCATTTGCGGCGTCATGCAAAGCGAGTACGTGGTCGAACGATTGCGGGAAACACACGATGCCGGCGCGATCTTGGAGATTCTTCGCGCCGCTGATCCCGGTACACTTGGATGAAACCACACATGCCGACTCCCTTTCTTCGCTGCTGCGCTTTCGTGCTCGCATCCCTTTGCGGGTTCGCATCACCCTTGCCGGCCCAGACGAAGGACATTGCCATGACCACCAATCTTCTTTCCACACTCACACGGTCGCACCCGCGACTGCTGGCCACCGCCGCCGACTTCAACCGGATGCGACAAACCCTCGCCTCCGACGACCAACTCGCAATCTGGTGGCCAACAATCAAATCGGCAGCCGACAAGATGCTGACCGAACCCCCTTCACAATACGAGATACCCGACGGCAAACGCTTGCTGGCAACCAGCCGCCGCGTCGTGGACCGCGCGTTTCACCTCGCCCTTGCCCACCGGCTTACAAACGATCCCCGGTATCGTGATCGCCTCTGGGAAGAATTGAAGACAGCCGCTGCCTTCAAAGACTGGAACCCGTCGCACTTCCTCGACGCCGCCGAGATGACCTACGCATTCGCCATCGGGTACGACTGGCTATACGCCGAATGGTCGCCCGAACAACGAACCGTCATACGCGAGGCCATCATCCAACACGGTCTTGAACCGGCGCAACGAGCCTACCGGGGACAAGCTTCCTGCGGCTGGTGGACCAAGGCGGAACACAACTGGAACCAAGTGTGCAACGGCGGCATGGGCGTCGGCGCGCTGGCGATCGCCGATGAATCACCGCTGCTGGCCGGTGAGATTCTCTCCCACGCCGTCCGATTGCTTCCCCACGCCATGAAACATTTCGCGCCCGACGGCGGATGGTCGGAGGGACCGGGCTACTGGCACTACGCCGTCCGGTACAATGTCGCGTTCATCGCCGCCCTCGAAACCGCTCTGGGAACCGATCGTGGCCTGACGAAGCTGCCGGGATTCGACCAGGCCGGCACGTTCCCTCTCCACGTCACCGGCCCCACGGATCGAACGTTCAACTACGCGGACAGTGGAGACGGGCTGATTCGCGCCCCGGAGATGTTCTGGCTCGCGCGCAGATTCAGCCGACCGGAGTTTGCCGGCTACCAGTACGCACGGGCACGTCCCGCTCCCTTGGACCTTCTGTGGCACTCACCGGGCAGGCCCGCCGCACCGGCCTTGCCGCTCGACCGGTATTTTCGCGGCATTGAAGTGGCCACGTTCCGCGGCGCTTGGAGCGATCCGCGAACGTGGTTCGTCGGGTTCAAAGCGGGCGACAACAAGGCGAACCACAGCAACCTCGATCTCGGCAGCTTTGTGCTCGACTCTCTCGGACAACGTTGGGCGGTGGATCTGGGAAAGGACGACTACAACCTGCCCGGCTACTTCGGAGCCGAACGCTGGACGTATTATCGCCTCCGCGCGGAAGGCCACAACACTCTCGTCATCAATCCCGGCAAGGAACCCGATCAAGACCCCAAGGCAGCGGCGCCAATTACCCGGTTTGGATCCACGCCCGATCACGCGTTCGCCATTGCCGATTTGACCGCCGCCTACGCCAAGCAAGCCGCCAATGTTGAACGCGGCATCGCCCTGGTCGGACGCAACCGCCTACTGGTGCAGGACGAAGTCACAGCGTTGCCGGGCAAGACAATGTCCGTATGGTGGTTCCTGCACACCGCCGCCGAGGTGAAGCTTGACGATGCCGGCTCGGTCGCGACGCTGACACTTGGCGGCGAGACATTGCGTGCCAAGATTCTGCTGCCGACTACCGCCACGTTCACCATCATGGAGGCCGCGCCTTTGCCATCGTCGCCCCATCCGCCGCGGCAGGCTGCCAACATTGGAATCCGCAAACTCGCTGTTCACCTCCCCGGAACTTCAGATGCGCGCTTGATCGTCGTGCTCTCAGCCGGAGAACCCGGTCAGGTGAGCATCCGGCCACTGAAGGATTGGCGATGACGGGCCGATACGGCGTTCGATTGCTGTGGATTGTGGTTGCGCTCGCCCTGCTTGGTTTTGGGCTTTGGCGGGCGTCGCAACGGCGGGCCACGACCTATGCGGGTTCAGCAGCCTGCCGGGAATGTCATGCGGGGTTTCACAAGAAATGGGCGACATCGTGGCATGGATTGGCGATGCAGCCTTACGGCGCCGCGTTGGCCGGACATCTGCAATCGTTGACCAATTCCATCACGATCAGCAACGCCCAGTACCGCGTGGAACTCACACCCCGCAACGGAACGATGATCGAACAAGGACCCGCCGGCCAGCGCCGTTATCCCATCCGCTACGCGACCGGCGGCAAGAATGTTTATTTTTTCCTCACGGACCTGGAATGCGGCCGGTTGCAGGTGTTGCCGCTGGCCTACGACGTGCGCCGGCACGAGTGGTACGACATGGCCGGCAGCGCAATGCGCCACTTTCGCGATGCCCCTGACAGTCCATTCCATTGGCGCGACCGGGTCTTCACTTTCAACACCGCTTGCTACAACTGCCACGTCAGCCAGATTGACCACCACTACGATCAGGGCACCGACACCTACCGGACAACATGGACGGAGCCGGGCATCAACTGCGAAACCTGCCACGGCCCGGGACGCGGCCACGTGGAATTGTTCCGACGGCTGCCGACCGGGGCGCCCACCCCCACCAACCTTCAGATCATCTCCACCGCGCGCTTCAGTTCCCAGCAGATGAATTCTCTGTGCGCGCCCTGTCACGCCAAGATTACCCCGATCACCACGAACTTCTTGCCGGGGCAACTTTTCTTCAACCATTTCGATCTCGCCACGTTGGAAG
>CAZEQV010000126.1:0-9390 GCA_964514435.1 uncultured Verrucomicrobiota bacterium | reverse complement strand
TGGTGGCGGCTATCTTGTCGAGAATGGTCATTCCTCGTCGGTGACTCCGGCTTTACGGGTGCGGGGTTGACCGGCCTTGAGCCAAACGCTGATGAAATCGTGAATCTCCCCGTCCATCACCGCTTGCACGTCGCTCGTTTGATGGCCGGTACGCAAATCTTTGACCATCCGGTACGGCTGAAACACGTAACTGCGAATCTGGCTGCCCCAGGCAATGTCGCCCTTTTCGCCGTAGTACTTTTCCTGGGCCGCGCGCTTTTCGTCCTGCAATTTTTCGTAGAGTTTGGCCTTGAGCATCTTGATGGCGAGTTCGCGGTTCTGATGCTGGCTGCGTTCGCTCTGGCAAGCCACGATGATGCCGGTTGGCTCGTGGGTCATGCGCACGGCCGTCTCGACTTTGTTGACGTTCTGACCGCCCTTGCCGCCGGAACGGAAAGTGTCCACCTTCACATCTTCCATCTTCAATTCGATTTCGGCGTCGGCGATTTCGGCGACGCAGTCCACGGAGGCGAAGGACGTGTGCCGTCGTTTGTTGGAGTCGAACGGCGAGATGCGCACCAGCCGATGCACGCCGCGTTCCGCCTTGAGATAGCCGAACGCATACTCGCCGGTGATCATCAACGTGGCGCTCTTGATACCCGCTTCGTCGCCTTGTTGGATGTCCACGAGATCGCACTTGAACCCGCGTGATTCGCAGTAGCGCTGATACATCCGCAGCAGCATGTTGGCCCAGTCACAACTCTCGGTGCCGCCCGCGCCGGCATGGATATTGAAGATGGCGTTGGATTTGTCGTGCTCCGCGCCGAGAATATTCTCCAGTTCGAATTGATTGAACCGCGCCTCGGTGGCCACAAGTTCCTTGTTGATCTCCGGTTCCTTTTCGCCCAGCTCGATCAGCACGGCGGTGTCCGACAGGCGGCGATCCAATTCAGAAATGGTGTCGAGTTTGCGGCGGATGTCGGCGGCCTCGTTCAACGTCTTGCGGGCGCTGTCCTGATTGTCCCAGAACGTGGGAGCGGCCATGACCGACTCGAGTTCATCCAGCCGTTTCCGAAGCGCGGCAACGTCAAAGATACCTCCCCAACGCTTGGTGGCGTTGTTCCAGTTCACGAACTCGATTCTGGATGTCCTCAATCATGGGGCGCTAAAAGACCATACCCACCCGGCGATGTCAACGCTACCGGACGGGTTCGCGCAGGGCCAGCATTTGCAGGACTACGCGCCCGACGATTTCCAGACTCTTGGGACTCACTTTGTCGAGCGTGTCTTCGTCGGTGTGCCAGTAATCGTTGAGTCCCGGGGCGCTGCCCATCTGGAAATCAATGAGGTTCACAGCCGGTATGCCGGCCATCAGAAATGGCACATGATCATCCAGGATGTCACCGGGCCAGAAACCAAAGTAGTCCCGGTATCCCACCGCGCGAGCCGCATCGAAAACCCTCTGCGACAGCGACGGCGTGCCGTTGCGAGGCAAGGTAATGTTGAGGTCGCGGTCGCCAATCATATCCAGCAGCACCAGTCCCTCGATGGACTTCACCAGGCCGCGTCCCTTTAAGTCCTCAACAAAGTACCGGCTGCCCCACAATCCGTCTTCAGGGCCGTACTCGACCATGCATTCTTCACCGTCGAAGAACACCAGCCACACATCGGGTTGGTCTTTGGCCACGCGCGCTATTTCCAGCAACGCGCCCACCCCGGACCCGCCGTCGTTGGCGCCCACAAACTTGCCGGTGTCTATGAACTTGGTGTCGTAGTGCGTGCCGATAATCAGGATACCGGCACGGTTGCCGATGCGCTTGGCTCGTGAACGTCCGACGACGTTGCGAAACTCCATGGGTCCGCGTGGCGTCGAGGCGCGGAAAACCTGTTCCTCGGCGTCCCAACCGGCAGCGCGGAGTTGTTGAACGATGTACGCGGCTGCTTGCCGGAGCGGTTCGCTGCCGGGATGACGAGGACCAAACTCGACGACGCGCTTCACGTGTTGAAAAGCACGGTCACCCTGAAACTCCTCGACGTTCAGAGACGGCGGCGGCTGGGTCGGACGACATCCCGCGCACACGATCAATGCGACGATGATCCATCTCACGATGTTGGCCTCGGCCATTTCTCAGCGAACTGAATTCGCCGCGCCAACGAGGGATGATCGTGCAACAGGTACTCGATGATCGGGTGCGGCGACAGGTCGGCCAGATTCTGTTCCGCCAGTTTCTTCATGGCCCGAACGAAGCCGTCGGGGTTGCCGGTCAACTCCAATGCAGCCCGGTCAGCTTTCCATTCGCGCCAGCGCGTGAACGCATTGTTGAGCGGCATGGTGATCAACCCGAATCCCATCATGCACAATGCCAACAACGGAAACGTGGCGATGTCCGAAATTTCATTATACCCCAACCGTTTGACGAAATGCGCCAGCACCACGTCGGCAATCTTCAAACCCACGAACGTCGTCACACTTCCCCATGCCAACAGCCGGGTGATGTCGCGATGTTTGTAGTGCGCCATCTCATGCGCCATGACCACCTCGATTTCATCCTCGGAAAACTTGTCGAGCAACGTGTCGCCCAAGATGATTCGCTTGGTGCGCCCCAAGCCGGCAAAGGCGGCATTGGCTTTCTTGGTCTTCTCGCTCATTCCCATTCGGTACACGCCGATGACCTTGGCGCCCACGCGCTGCGCCATGCTCGTCAACTTGTCCCGCAACGAATCGTTCGCGAGCGGTTCGAGCTTGTAGAATAGTGGCAGAATCACAACCGGGAAGATCGTGGACATGACGATTCCAAAGAAAAACACAAAGGCACCGGTGGCAACCCACCACCACGGCCCGGTCTCCCGCAACAGCCAGTACACAACGCTGAGAACCGCCACGCCCAAGACAAGGCTCAGAAAAAAAGATTTGGTCTCATCCCAAATCCAACCGGGAAAAGTTTGATTCGACAGACCGTACCGGTGCTCCAGCACGAAATCGGTCAGGAAACTGAGCGGCAGAAAAATGATCTTACCGGCCACGATCACCACCACGGCGTAAATGACGACTTGCAACCAGGGGTGCGGCGTCCACGCACCGGCCCCGTAACCGAGAAACCGCGAGCCGCCGGACAAGAAAAACCACAGGAGTAGACCGGCCGACAGCGCTGTTTCGCCAAGGAAGACCCAGTTGTGAATGGCCTCGTAGCGTTTGGCGCGCTGTTGTTGTGTGTCCGCATCCATCGTCATCGCGCGCCAACGGCCAACGCGCTACAGGTTCTCGACACCCAACAGTTCCAGCAGCCGCGACAATTCATCATTGCCGATGTACTCGATGACGATGCGTCCCTTCTTCCGTCCGTGGTAAAGCGCGACCTGCGTGCCGAGTTTTTCGCGCAACCGGTTTTCAATATCGGTGACCTGCGGGGGTTTGACCGCTGTGGTGGCCACGCGGCCGGCCTGCCGTTTGCCGGTTTTCAACTGCTCCACCAACTGCTCGGTGTCGCGCACGGTGAGGTTCTGTTTGAGAATGCGCTCGGCCACGAGCCGCTGTTCTTCGCTGCCTTCGATGCCGAGGATGGCTTTGGCGTGCCCCACGCTGATCTTGCCGTCGGCCACCCACGACTGCACATCGCTCGGCAGACTTAACAATCGGATGGAGTTGGTCACCGACACCCGGCTGCGTCCGACCTTGACCGAAATCTCTTCCTGCGTCAGCCCAAACTCCGCAGCAAGCTGGGCGTACCCGTGCGCTTCCTCAATCGCGTTGAGATCCTCGCGCAGGAGGTTTTCAATCAGCGCCAGCTCCAGCGATTCCTGGTCACCGGAATCGCGGACAATGGCCGGTATGGTGGTCAGACCGGCATCGCGGGCCGCGCGCCAGCGACGTTCGCCGGCAATCAGCTCATACCGTCCATCCAAGGCGGCACCGTCCACGCCTTCCCGCCGCAAGGGACGAACCAACAAGGGCTGGACAACGCCGCGTTGCTTGATGGAAGCCGACAGCTCGCGGAGCTGTTCGGGATCAAACTCCGAACGCGGCTGGTACCGGCTGCGCTCGATCTTATCAATGGGCAGATAGCGAACGCCTCCGAAGAACTGCGGCACCTTTTCGCCGGATGGTGCGGCGACGGTCGTTTGCCGCTTGTCAGCGGCGATGTCGGGCGCGACATCCAGAACAGTTTCAGGAGGTTGAACGGGCACTTCCATGGGAGCGGTGGCCGTGGCCGCGCCAGACCGTGCGATTCCCCCCTTGATCAATGAATCCAATCCCCTGCCGAGAGCCTTTTTCTGCATGATGTCTGCAACCTCCTGTGTCCATTTTTGTACGCCCGGCCGCCGCCCAAGTCGAGTCTTTTCATGGAATGTCGCTGTTGATTCCCACTCTCCTAACCGGTAAGGTCGCCGGCATGGACAAGGTGCGCATCGGCATCATCGGTTGTGGCGGCATGAGCCGTCATCATGGACGCGTTCTCACTCAACAGATCCCGGAAGCGGAAATTGCCGCGATTTGCGACACGCAGCCCGGCAACATTGCGCGGTTCCAGCGGGAAATCCTCGACCCCGCCAAGATCAGTCCTCCGACATTCTCCGATCATCTTGACATGCTGGCGAAGGTGGAACTGGACGGCGTCATCATCGTCACGCCTCACGTCCATCATTTCGATCAAACCATTGCCGCGCTCGATGCCGGTTGCCATGTGTTGCTGGAGAAACCAATGGTCACCGGCGTCGAAGATGCCCGGCAACTTATTGATTACTCCCAGCAGAAACAACGCGCCATCAGCGTCGCCTTTCCCGGTCCCTTTTCCGCTGAGTTTGCCTACATCCGCCATCTGATCACCACCGGTCAACTCGGCCAACCGATCATGCTTCACGCTTTCGTCACGCAGAACTGGAAGAAACCAACGACCGGCACGTGGCGCCAGGACCCGCCGCTATCCGGTGGCGGTCAGGCCTATGACAGCGGCGCGCATATGTTCAACGCCCTGCTCTATCTCTCCAATCAAGACCCCGTCGAAGTGTTCGCGTGGACGGACAACCGCGGCACGCCCGTGGAGATCACGGCGGTGGCCACGATCCGATTCGCCAACGGTGCGCTGGCCGCGGCCACGGTCGGGGGCGACGACGTGACATTTCAAGAAGGCGTGTATCTCTCGGCAGAGAAAGGATCCATCCGCACCGGCATCTATGGCAACCGGCTCGAACAATGGGACGCCAGCGGCAAACAGATCCGCTACCCGCAGGTGCCCGATGTTGCCGGCATGCACCGCAACTTTGTGGAGATCATTCGCGGCCGGGCGGAATCTCCCTGCCCGCCGATCTGGGGACTGCGGCAGGCGTTGTTGATGGAAGCGATTTACGCGTCCGCACGAACCGGCCAGCCGGTGCGGGTCAATCCGGTTTGATCACACCACTTCCCGATACACATCGGGATGCGGCCGGGAAATCACTACGGCGTTGACGAGCAGCCCTTTGTCCGCAATGACCTTTCGACCGGCTGCCACCGCCGCCTGCACGCTGCCCACATCGCCGGTCATGGTGCAAAAAGCTTTTCCGCCGAGCGCCATCGCCAGCCGGATCTCCAGCAACGTCACCGCCGCGGCCTTGGCTGCCGCGTCCGCTGCTTCCAACAACGTCGCCACGTTGAACGATTCCAGCAGCCCCAGCGCACCGGTCAATTCCGGTATCTGCGATCGTCCCAAAGCCGCGAACACCTCCTTGTGGACGTTGGCGATCACGAAATGATCAATGAGACATCCGTTCGCAGTTTCGCAGCCCGCCGCCACCGCGCTTTCCACGCCCGCCGTTTCGCCGCCGATCAAAACCATGTACTTGCCGGAACAAATGCTGCGGGAAAGAATCAACTCCACGTTGCCGGCCTTGAGCATCGTGTCGGCCACTTCAAACCCGGCCGCGATGCTGGAAAGTTCAATCAACCCGATGGATCTATGCGTCATGCCGTCCTCTCAATCACGATGCGATCGTTGCCAACCTCTTTCACAATGCCGTCAACCGAGGCGTGAATGATCGCGCCCAGTTGACCTTCCGGTATCTCGCCAATTTGTTGTCCCGCTTTCACACGGTCGCCCGTTTTCACCAGCGGACGGTTCGCCACGCCCGCGCCCTGTTTCAACATCAGCGTCACCCGGCGAGGTTCGATCCGCAGATTCTCCAACGGGGCCGGCACATCGTACGCTAGCACGTCAAGCTTCTGCGCCAGTGATTTGATCGGCACGCGGCGTCCGTCGTACATCCCGTGCGGTTTGGTCGGAGCCTTGCCCGTCCACTTCAAGTTCGCCGCCTTCATCGCCGCTTTTGAAGAATCGCAGGCCTCTTTCGGAAACAGCTCTTCAGGACAAGCGTACAGCGTGCACAATCCGCAACTGCAGCAGTTCATCGCCAACTGATTCCAATACTGCGCGTCGGTCGCGGTGAACGCGAGGCTGCGCATGACCTGATGCGGTTCCACTTGGTACCCCAGCAGGTACCGGGGACAAAACTCCGTGCAATACCGGCATTGATCGCAGGCCGACTTGCCGATGTGAGCCTGCACTTGGGCCGGTTTGAGTTTTCGTTCGATGACGTGATGGTGGCGCGGCAGGATGACCGCGCCGGTATCCGTCTTCGTGATCGGTGTGTCGAGGTTCTCGCTGGTGCGGCCCATCATCAATCCGCCGATCAACAACACCGGGTCATCTGTCGTCAACCCGCCTGCTGCTTCAATCGCCTCCCGGTACGTCGTACCCACCGGCACCGTCAACGAGACCGGCTTCTTCATCGCACCGGCCAAGGTCACCGTCTTGCGAATAACCGGCTCGCCACGATTCGCAGCGGCAATGTTGGCGAGGGTCTCGACGTTGTTGACCACCACGCCGACGTTGAGCGGGATGCCTTGCGGCGGAATCAATCGCTGCGTGACCGCGTAGACCAAATCATATTCGTCGCCGGCAGGATAATAGTCGCCCAGCAACTGCACGCGCACCGGAGTGCCTTTGGTCGCGGCTTGGACGGCTTCGACAGCCGCCTTCTTCTTGGCTTTCACTCCGATCACGCCCTGGGTTGCACCGATGGCTTGCATCGAAGCGATGACGCCCGCGACCACGTCGGCGGCCATGTGTTCCATCACAGCGGCGTCTTTGTGGAGCAACGGCTCACATTCCGCGCCATTGGCAATGACCGTGTCGGCTTTGCCGCCGAGTTTGACGTGAGCCGGGAACCCGCCTCCCCCCGCCCCGACGACACCGGCTCGTTTGACTTTCTCAACCAAATTCATGCGGTTGATTTACCACAGACCTCGGCAAGATTGCCACAGCCATTTGCGGTTCATTCCAACCGGATCAACGCGCAACGACAGAAACCGGTGTAGTGGCTTCCGTCTTCGGCCCATCGCCGGAGCCGAGGATGGGGCCTTGTTCGCAACCTCGGCGCTGTCCAACGGCGCGGGGTTACTTGTAGGCCGGTCCCTTGGAATTGCCGGGCTGAACGATCTGGCGGCGGACGGGCGTCAAGCGGGCGAGCAACTCGGGCGTCGGCTGGTAGTCATGCCGCGGCCGTCCCCACGACGGGCCGTAACGGTACACGATGATGCGTCGTTGACCTTCGTTCACCCGGCGGGCGGAACCGTGCATGATGGCGTCCACGAAGAGGATCGCATCGCCAGCCTTGAGGTGCATTTCGACGGCGCCTTCGATGCCATCCACGGAGTTGCCGGCGGCCCAGCCCTGGGTGGCGCGTTGGGGATGCGGGAAATTGGACTTGTGGCTGCCGGGGATGAGCATCGTCGCACCGTCGCCGGGACCGATGTCGGTCAGCGCCAGCAGGACGTTGACTTGGCCGCAGTGGAACCGGCCGTTGGCCACATGAAACTGGGTGCGCATGCAATGCGTGTCGCCGCCCGAATGCAGGGGAATGGCCTCACCGGGGCCGCGCAGGTTGGCGAAGTTCTCGTCCATATAGAGCGGCCCGTGATGGTGATCGAACGTGCCTTCGCCACCGACGAAGCGTTGCACGTGGTCGAACCACGCGGGGTGGTCAATCAGCCGTTCGAAGGCTGGTCCCGCCTCGTAGATCTGCTGGAGGTTGATGCCATCCTTGCCGCCAAACGAGTGGGCGTGGACCGCCCCGCGCCATTGGCCCAGCTCGATGGGCAACATCGCGTCAATGGCGGCATTCATTTCGGCCACCGCGGCGGCCGGCACGGCGCCTTTGAGGATGAGGAACCCGCGCAGGTCAAACAGATAAACATCCATGTCCGTGATCATCGCGGCCACCATACGTAGGAGATTGGATGGGTGTCAACTGTTGCCGCCGGTCGCCTTGGCCAGCGGGCGCACTGCAAGTCTTGGGTGGCGCAAGCGTCCCTGCTTGTGCCAACATCCCCGGCACAGTTTGTCGGGACGTTGTCATCGGCACGTGATGGAACCATAACCACATCTGATTGATTTTGGTTCCCGGCACTACCACCAAATCCGCCAACGCCGAATCCGCATACCAACGTTCCGCCACCGTCAACCTGGTGGGCTGCGCGCAGAACCGCGCGATCGAAAGAATGCACGCCACCAACTCCCAACTCACTTCCTCTCAGACGTGCTTGGGTTAGCGCAGCCAGAACAGGCGCAGATTGTCGAAGCCGGTAACGGCGAACTTCTGCGGTTCCACCAGTCGGCCGTTGACGGCGCGATAGCGGACGCCATCGGATACCGGGCTGATTTCCATCGCCAGTTCCAACCCCTCGCGTTCGTAGCGCGTCCGCCGTGCGCCGTCATCCGGCACATAGACATCGGCGATCCGGGGTTTCCGGTGAAAGGCGCGGAAAGCCGCAAAGCTGCGCCAGTGGCGCGCCGCGCTTGCTTCGGCCACAAACCCGTTGAGGCACGTCATCAGTTCGACGTCGCTGAAAGGGCGTTCCTTGCCGGCGTAATTCACCAGACTGATCAGGCCGAAGCCGTCCGATACCTCCAGTTGCACCGCCGCCGGCCGGCCGTAATCGGTGAGCAGCAACGGATGGATTGCCAGATACAACGGGCCGTCGCGCAGAAAAATGCTTACCGGCTCCTCACTGCTTCCCGTCCAGGGCCTCACCCGGCGTTCGCCCAGCCAGATTTCATCAGGCTGGCCCCAGAAACACGGCACGATGACGGACACCTTCAGCGAGCCGACCGGATGCGTCTCCAGGTCCGGAAACGGCGAGCATTGTCCCCAGTTCGGTTTGCCATGGTAGAGCACCAGCGCGGTCGCGCCGTGCCCCAGACAAAGCGTCCGCCCTTCATCGAACAACTGCGCGCTGCGGTCGGGCCGGTGCTGACCGCTGAGGAACCGGGCAAACACCGTTCCAATGTCCTGCAACCGCCGCGCCGGTGCGCGGCGCCGGTAGACCAGATGAAACGCGGTGTGCTGGTAGCCGTCCAGATAGGGCCGGTCTGAGAC
>CAZEQV010000125.1:6490-9493 GCA_964514435.1 uncultured Verrucomicrobiota bacterium | reverse complement strand
AATCTTTCCGACACCTCGCAGCCAGTTGGTGTGTTGAAGTGTGCATGTGGTGGAGAAACTTTTCCATAGGGCCGCAATCTCTGGGAGCTGCCTTGCTTGCCGGGATGACGCTGTTGACGCGCGCGGAAGGGGCGGCCGATTCCAACATCCTCCTGACGCTGCACGGAGGAATTGGGGCGAAACAGGAGGTGTCCGCCGACCTCGAACTTGAATTCCCAGTCCGCAACGGTGCCTGGCAGGATTCATTCTGGGGCTACGCCGTTGGTTTCAATCGCGGCCATCACGAAGGGATCATCACCAAACACGAGGTCACCGGCTCGACCCACAAGTTGACCGTTGAGCTGAAAGTGGGCGCGGACAACTGGGTCAAAGGCGGAACGGCCCGGTATGAAATCGAAATCACTCAAGACGGCGACAACTTGACCGGCCAGTTTTCCGGCACGTTCCAAGCCGTGGCCGCGCTGCCGCGTCCCGTCGAAGCCCAACCGGTCAGTGACGAGGTGCCGGAGGAATTGCGCGGCGTGATCCGTCGCGCCCCTGCCCCGCCGGGGACAACCGCCGCCACCTCGGAACCGATGACATTTTCCGGCAGGATCACCGGCAAAGTTGAGCCGCCGTGGCCCGGCATCCTGGCCGGTCACAAACCGCTGGAACCCGGCGAACATCCCCGATTGATCTTTCGGAAGGCTGACCTTGCGCTGATGAAGAAACGAGCCGCGGAAACGCCCGAAGGCAAAGCCATGATGGAGCAGTTCTGGAAGGTTTTGGACAAGTCCGGGCCACAACAGGGCGACAAGTTCACCACTTGGCCGGCTGTCGGTTACGGGTTCGCTTATCAGATGACCGGTGACAAGAAGTACGCGGAAATCGCCCGCAAGATCATCGAAAGGGAAGCGTTGCCGTATGGTTCGGGAGGACAAGACATCCATCACGGACCGCGTTGTCTGGGCACGGCACTGGCATTCGATCTTTGCTACGACGGCTGGGATGAGGAGTTCCGGGTGAAGGTTGTGGACAACCTCCAAAAGCGAGTGCGCGATCTGGCGCAGGGCACGTTCAACGGAAACAAAATGGGCGGCTTCAACCCCAACATCTGGTCCAACCACAACGGCATCCGCGCCGGGTCGTACGGTGTCGGGGCGATTGCGTTGATGGGCGAGAGGAACTCCGACGGCAAGGTGTTGGATGAAGCGCCGTATCTTGCCGCGACCGCCGCGAGGGAAATTCGCGGATACATCAGCGAAGGATTGAGCGGCTCCGGTTTTGGTCTGGAAGGCGGATTCTACAAAGCCATGACCATGCGCCGGGGGTTCCTGCATTTCCTTCACGCCTACGAGAAGGCGCTCGGCAAAAAGGTGGATCCCGGCCCCATTGGAGATTTCACCATGGTCGGCTATTTCATGGGCGCCGAGCCGGGAAGGTTGTTCCCGCTAGCTCGCAGCTACGACGGCTATGGTCACGACCTCAACGTGGACGGCGAACCGTTGCCCGGCATCGCGTTCGCCCTCGGCTGGCCAACGGTGCCGCACACCATGAAACCCAGTGTGAAATACCTGTTTGACCGCAGCCTCGGACTCGAAGGCGACAAGACATTCGGCATCAATCTCGGTCTTTATGCGCCGTACATACTGGCCACGTACCCGTTCGACGTCGCGGCCAAGCCACCGGCGCAATCGTTCCCGTGGGTCGCGCCGGACACACGCAAGGGATATTTCATCTTTCGCCCAACTGTGAAGGACAAGGACGACCTGCTGTTCATGGTCAATATGAAAGGCGAAACCTTGCGCGGTTGCCACTACGAGCGCTCCGGCATTGTCTCCGACATGATCCTGCATGGGTTTGGCAAGCACTGGCTGGGCGGACAGTACCTCGTTCGCGCGAACCACCTTCCCGGCGCTGTGAACATCCACCACGGCGCGACGATCACCGCCTGCCGCGAACCAGCCTCCCGCGTCATGGTGGTGGATATGAATCTCGACCGCGCCTACCTCTCGGAGTTTCATGTTCCCAAGGGCGAAAGACCGCCGCCGCCCGGCGTCGCGCTCGCCGCGGGCGGCAAAACTGTCAATGTTCCCCGTTGGGGGCTGATGGTGGACCACGGCATCCGCGCCACGCGGACATTGGCGGTGGATTGCTCCGGCAAGAGTGGTTCGCCGATGCTCGTGGCCATCTTGGACCGGGTCAACATACCGGCCGACGCAAAGGCGGCGGTGCCGGTCCCGGCCAAATCAAAGCCTCGAACGTCGCCGCCGCCATCTGACGATGAAGAAGGCGCGATGGCGGTGGTCGTGGAAGAAAAGCCCGCCCTGCCGTCCGAGGCCGTCTCAGACAACGTGGCGACTTGGTGGTTGCCAGTTCTGCCGAAAGCGGGGCCGGTGAAGATTCAGGGCAACCGTTTTACTGTCGGCGACCCGGCCGGACCGACACTGGCCGGCGCGCTTGTTCATCCCGGTGCGCTCAACCCCAAGAGCATCGTGGCCGGTGGGGATGGAACATTCTTCGTGGTGTTCACGTTGCAGAACGGTCCGGCGCCTGAGATCACCGTTGACGGCACCGGCTTGTCGGCCAAGGTCAAGATTGGCGATCGTGTTGTCCGCATGGTGGACAGTACATTGGTGATGGAGTGAGCAAGATGGCGAATCTCGGCTCGTTGTTCCCAAAAGATAAACTGGATGCCATACTCTCCCCATCGGGAACGTGGCGACCATTCACGAATCCGCCCGTCGGCGACAGCCGGGTGGGTTGGATTCTGGCACAGGCTGACAGCGCGCTCGGCCAGCCGTGGCCTGCCATTCCGGCTACGTTGATGATGCGATACGCGCGGGACGGCAACCGCACCGATTTCGAAACCAAGTACTTTCTGCGACGCAACCGGCTGGCTGCGTTGGTCATTGCTGAATGGGTCCGCAACGATGGCCGGTACGTGGATGAGATCATCAACGGACTGATTCTGATCTGCGAAGAAACGTCATGGTGCCTGCCAGCGCATTATCAGGTTGGAAT
>CAZEQV010000125.1:0-6480 GCA_964514435.1 uncultured Verrucomicrobiota bacterium | reverse complement strand
TTCCCGCGTACGGACCGGGAGACCGTTGACCTGTTCGCCGCAGAAACCGCCATGACGCTGGCCGAATGTGTCGCATTACTGCCCGGCAAGCTCGATCCCGTCCGGCCACGTGTGCGCAATGAGATTCACCGTCGCGTATTTCAGCCGGTACTGGGCAAAGATGATTCGTTCTGGTGGGACGGCCACAACAACTGGTCGCCGTGGATTGCCGCCAACATTCTCGGAGCGACGGCGTACTCTGCGACCGACCGGCAAACCGATGTGGAATTGACGTGGCGCATGATGAGCTTGCTGGACCGGTTCATCGCGCACTACGGCGAAGATGGCGGCTGCGACGAAGGCCCGATGTATTGGGGCGTGGCCGCCGGGGAACTGTTGATGGCGCTCGAAGTGTTGCACGACAGGTCTGCCGGCAAGATCAACATTTTCGCCCAACCCAAAATCCGCAACATGGGACGGTTCATCGTCCACGGTCACCTAGACGGGCGATGGTACACAACGTTTGCCGATGCCAAACCGACCGTTCGTCCGCCGTTGCACAAGCTCTGGCGTTTTGGCGAGCGTACCGGCGATGAAGAGCTGATGGCACTGGCCATCTCCTTGATCAATCCCAGCGAACCGTCTCACAATTTTACCGGCTCCGACCTCATCAGCATCCTCCGACAGCTCTGCTGGACAGATGCGACGGCGAGACCCAAGACGTTGAAGAAAAGTCCCGACGTGTGGTTGCCGTCCATTCAGTTGATGGTGGCGCGGGAGACAACCGAACCCGCCCAGGGTCTGGTGCTCGCAGCCAAGGCCGGTCACAACAATGAAAGCCATAATCACAACGATATCGGCCAGTTCATCGTCATGCTCGACGGCGAGCCGGTGCTGCTGGACGTGGGCGTGGGCGAATACACGCGCCAGACATTCAGCAAACAGCGATACGAGATTTGGCACATCGGCGCGCAAGGTCACGCGGTTCCACAAATCAACGGCCAATTGCAGCAAGCCGGTCCCGCCGAGAACACAGCCGCGCGCCATGTTTCATTTTCACGAACGGATGATTGCGTGATTTTCACCCTCGACGCAGCAGGTGCGTACGCGAATGTGGACCGGGCACAGCGAACATTCCAATTCGACCGCGCGAAGGGATTGATCACCATCACCGACGAGATAGCCGTGCCAGCCGGACCGCTTGCCGTGGAAGTGCCGCTCCTGACGAATCAGCCGGTCCGGTTCGAGCAGCGGACGATCACCGTGGGCCGATTGTCATTGGTTCTGAGCAATGGCATTTCGTGTCGCACGCAATTGCAGAAGTTGGACAGTCCCATCTTGTCCGCGATATGGGGAAGCTGTCTCACGCGAATTGTGCTGACGGCCAACTCCTCCGGCAACGAATTGACGTATTCCATCCAGATGATGCGCGCCTGAAAAACTTCTATTCATGAATAAAAAGCACATTCACAAAATAGCCATCGTGGCGGTCGGGCTTGTTTTGACGGCGGCCATCACGGTCACACTCAAGGGACTGTTTGGACGGTCCCAACGCACCGGCGGTGGCGGGGCGATGGAGGAACTGGCCACGATTGACCGCAGGATGTTGCAGCCTGAACAACGAGCCGCCGCCGCCCGCGCCATCGGCCAGTCCGGCAACAAAGCCGGCATCGTGACGTTGCTGGCGTATCTCAAGGACAGCGAACCGGCCGTGCGCGCCGCTTGCGCCCTCGCGCTCGGTCAACTCGGCGACCGCAAAGTTGTCACGGACCTCGTGCTGCGAATGGACAACGAAGACGTTGCCTCCGTCCGCGTGGCTGTCGCGCAGGCGCTGGGAATGTTGGGCGACCCAGCCGCGGTGAAATGTCTGGCGGCGCGCTTGTCCGATGAATCACCAGAAGTTCGACTGGCAGCCACACAATCGCTGGGACAATGGACGACAGATGCCGCTCTCGATGCGCTCGTTCGCGGCGCGGCGGACGAGGATGCCGCTGTGCGGTCGGCGGCGAACGCTCACATTGCGCGGATTGGCAAACCGGCGATTCAGCGAACACAAGACGTGGCCACTGTTGCCGATGAGACGACACGGGAACGATTGGCGCAAACATTGGCCCGTGCCAGGTCACCGGAGGCGATGCATGCCTTGGTTGCGCTGATGGGAGCGTGGTCGCAGAAGGGCGGCCTCGCGGCCGGGCGGAGCGCGCCGTCCGTGCGTGAAGCATTGGTGGACGCTTTGGCGTCGTATGGCGATGCCGTCGTGCCGGCCCTGACCAAAGCGGCGGTGAACGTGGCCGGTCAAATGACATCGAAAGAAATCGCCGGTCAGGTGTTCCAGAAGCTTCCATCAGCGGCGGCGGTGGCGGCGATTCGGACGCGGATTTTGGATTGGACGGACATTGCGAGCCAGCAAGAGTTGGCGATTTGGACCGGAGTGTTGGCCGGTATGCAGACACCCGCCGCCAAACAAGCATCAGCCGACATCGCCGAGCACGTGGCGAAGCTCAAGGCAACCGGGCCCAGCGATGTAACGACGCGGACAACGCGCCCGGCAGCGTCCCGTAAACCGTCCGGCCCCGGTGGGTTCACGGGCGAGTTTCAAGTCGTGCTGCTCCAAGCGTTGCCGTCGGGGATAGACGACGAAGGCAATCCCACACGGGAAGGCACCAACTTGATTCTCGATTTGGAAGCGATGGACGGAGTGTGGAGCCGGGTGTTGCCGGTCGCGTTGGATTACAACAATGGCGTCCATCACGGTTACGTGACCGCGGGCGAAGTCAAACCCGACAAGATACACGTCACGGTCGCGGTGATTCTCGGCGAAGACACGTATGTCAAAGGCGCACGGGCGATGTACACGATCACGGTCGCGCGCGATCCGCTAAGCGGCCGTCTGCTCGGCGAGTACACGGGCAACTTCCAGGGCATCCCGCTTGCCGGCAAGGCCCAGGGCGAGATGAAACCTTCTCGGCCCGTCGTGGCCGAGAACTTCCATCCCGTCGCGCCGGGCGAGCATCCGCGGTTGTTGTTCCGCAAATCGGATTTGCCGGCGTTGCGGCAACGGTTCCACACTCCGTTGGGGCAAGCGTACCGGGAAGCGGCATTCCAATCGGCGGATCTCGTCAGCATGGCGATGTTGCACCAGCTGACCGGCGACAAGAGTTACGCGACGCAGGCGATGGAGATCGTGGACAAATACAAGGACGCCATTGAGATGCCGGAGGATGGGGGATTCGGCAGTGGCGGCTATGGGCACCGGTTGTTCAAGACTTGTCTGGCGCTAGATATGTGCTGGGATGCGTGGCCGGAAGATTTCCGCGATTACATCATTGAGAAATTGATGCGGATCATTCCGCTGCATCAGCGGTTCATCGCCATCGAACATCCCAACCCGGCCCCGTGCAGCAATTATTACGGACCGGCGCGGGCTGTGCCCGGCATCGCGGCGATGTTGTTCTGGAGCGATCCCGGTCCCGAACCGCAGAAGCCGCCGCGTCCTGACGAGTCCGGCACGCCCATTGAACCGCCCGCAAACTTCCAACCTGGCAAGGGCGTGCCCGTGGTGGCGTTGGAGAAGGGAAAGATGCCGGAACAGTGGCTGGTGGCCGGTCCCGTTCCGCTGCGGATGCACGCCGAGATGTTGGAGGGGATCATTCACGACGGCGCGTTCGCGCCGGAAGAAGGAACAAAGACGGCGGTGAGCTTTTTTGCTGGCGGCCAACCACAGTCGGCGTTGTTGCATTTCCAGCCGCTGCCAGCGGAGGCGATGAGCGAAGCCGGTGTGTTGTTGTCGAAGCTGGGTGATGCGGCCAAGGGCGATTCGACGACGATGTTGTTTGGCGCCGTGAAGGTGGAACGCAATGAACTGGTGGCCTTGTCGCGCGGTTCGACCGACACGAGCGTGTGGCTGGCCGGCAAGCTTCTCAATCCGCGCCAGACGTACGCGCTGAATCCGGGCACGTATCCGATGTTGGTGGTGCACAATACCGGCAAACCGACCGGCACCATTCAGGCGCGGTTGAGTGCGCCGGGAGGACAGGAGACGGCCTTGCTGAATCTGCAGTACGACGTGGACCTGGCAAAATGGAAATTCGATCACGACGCTTGGGAACGGCTTGGCGGCGCGGACGCGACCAAGTTGCTGTGGACGGATGTGGGCTACAATCAGGTGTACCGCCATTACCGGCTGGGGATTGGGGATGGCGGATTCCAAGCGGAAACCGGCGGTTATGCGGACATCGCCAGCGGATTCCCGTTGGTCTATTCGACCATCTACTACAATGTGTTTGGCCGGTACGCGAGCGGGTATCCCGATGTCCGATACTTGGTGCCGCGTCGAACGGTGCAATGCTATTTCCCCGAGACCGGCAAGCCCGTGGCGCACAAGATCAATAGCGCGGCGGGATTCCGGACGGATTTCGTCGCACCCGCGTATTCTGTTATGCCCGGCGAGTACAAAGCAGGTTTGTTATGGGCATGGAACAAGGCCAAAGACGTGACCGGACCGGCCACGCTGTCGAATCTGTTCGCGAAAGCAGATGGACGAGAGATGGCGTGGACGTTCTTGAATTATCCGCTGAACATCCAACCCGAACACCCCGGCACATCGTTGCCGGTCACGTGGGAGTCGCCCACATTTGGCTACTATCTGTTTCGCAGCGGGTGGCAGGGCAAGGATGAGTTTATCTCCCAGGTGTTCAGCAAATTGGCCCTCATCAAAGGCTGGAATCACCCCAACGCCGGCACGTTCCGAATCTTCGGATTTGGTCGGGAATGGGTGGTCGGCTCGTATGACCGCGTGGGATTCCGTCTGCAGGAACCGTGCGTCCAGTTGCCCGACGACGAAACCAACCAAGGGGGCATGGGACGCATTTCGCATCTGCAGTTTGAGCGAAACGGGTCGGGCACGATCACCGTGAATCTGGACGAAGTGTACGCGCCCAAACAAGAACGTCTCTGGGACCGCAATATCATGCGCCAATCCAAACGCTTCGTGCCCGGCTCGATCAAAGGGCTTCGGGCATTCGCGTTTGATTACTCCGGCAAGAGCGGCGCACCGGCGCTGGCGGTGATCGTGGACAAGATTGACGGCGGCGGGATGCGGGAATGGTTGTGGCCGTTGCCGGAAGGTGGACTGGCCGGAACATCCATTTCAGGAAACACGTTCACCCTTCAACAAGGTGATGCCTCGATGAAACTCACCTTCATCACACCGCAGGATTTGAAACTCGAGGCCGGCACCGACAAGGTGGCGGTGGGCATCATCGGTGACCGGCATCATTCCTTTGAAGGATCGCTGACCCGCGTCAAAGCAAGGGCGCCGTCAGGACACTTCTTTGCTGTGGCCACGTTCCAGCGGGGCGGGCCACCCCCGGTAAGAATCGAAGGCGCAGGTCTGACCGCCACAATCACCGTGGGCACGCAAACCATCCGTTTCGACGGCGAGAAAATCATCCTCGGCAAATAAACCCGCCCCAAACATCACACTGAGACTGAGAAAGGGGCGCCCCGCAAACTTTGACCGGCAGCCATAGGGGGACGCCAGACTTCCGATTCCTGCTTTTCACGGTAGCGCAAGCGTCCTTGCTGACGCAGCCACTGGCTCCGCCTTGACGCTGTTTTGTCGTGAGGCTTTTCAGGGAGAGCAAGTCTGAAGATGGTGGTAGTGGCAATTCGGCGTTTAATTGCCGTCCACGACAACGGCGTCTTGCGGACTCGGCTCAAACGCCGGTACACCAGATGGGAATCTTCAAAACACGCCCCCAGCCTTGTCGTCTTCGTCGAAGTGCGTCACGACGTTGCCCACGGCGTGATTGCCGCGATTGAAACCACGCCCGGTAGTATCGCCGAGAACCACCGGACGCTGCCGTTGATTGCGCAACACACGCTCACGACCGGGATCGCGCCGCACACCGTCATGGCCGATCCCAAGTACGGCAACACGGAGAACTTCGTCGTCCGCCAACAACAAGGTCTCGTCACCCACTTCGGCGATGCCCGCGCCAAACAACACCACGCCCGCAGCAGCCAAGGCATTTTCCCGGACACCGCATTTACCTGCGACGGTCTCACCAACACCTACCGATGTCCCGCCGGCCAGACACTCCAACCGCGCCGGCTCTATGCTGACAAACGCGCCTTTGTCCCGACAATACGTGTTCGTGCTCTCGTCCGTCGCCTTGTCATACTCCGTGCCCAGCGACGCTGCCGGTGACGTGCCACACGCCGGCTCCGGGCCCACCCAGAAATCCAACACCCGACGCTCCCCGCCCCGCCGCACCACCACCCGCTCGTATTCGCCCAGTTGATTCAACGACAGTTCCCGCGCCCCACGAACCGACACCGGCCCCGTCACCCCACCCGACAGCGACACGCGCCAAGCCGTGGTCCCCACCCGCCCCGACCGGCCCGCCACTCTCCACAGAGCCACCTGCGAAGCCGGTACTGATGCGACAGCACTTCCGCCCGAAGAAGCGGATGAAAAACGGAATGAGAATCTGGTTT
>CAZEQV010000124.1:0-9555 GCA_964514435.1 uncultured Verrucomicrobiota bacterium | reverse complement strand
CGCTGTCCGGAACAGCCCCTGCATTTCGAGCTTGAGCTTTTCCTGCTCGAGCTTGTCCTTTGTCTCCGCAACCTTGTCGTTGATGATCTTGGCCTTGGTGAAGAAGTATTGACCCAGCCGGGCAATCGTTTCGGCCACCAGCTCGTTGTCAGGATACCGGTACGACAATTTCACATACTCCTCGCACGCCTGATCAATCTCGCCCATCTTCTCAAACGTCAGCGCCTTCTTGAACTGCGACTTGGGCGCATACTGACTGTCCGGGTAGGTGGCAACAATGTCCGTAAATCGTCCCACCGCTTCCATATAATGCTTGTTCTTGATCTCCGGCTCATTGGCCATGTTGGCGAATTCCAACGACAAGTTGGCCAACAGATAATCCGCCTGCGCGCGCGCCTTGGTGTCGGGATAATCGCGAATCGCCTCTTCGAGCATCTTCTTGCCCTGCCCGATTTGTCGTCGCGCCAAACTCTCCTCGCCCAACTCGCGATGCTTCTTGGCCTGCTCAAAATACGATTCGGCAATGGTGAACTGCGTCTGCACCGCAATCTCCGGGTCCTTGAACCGCTTCGTGAACGGCAACACCACGCCATCCGCGCCTTTGAAGACGGACACGGTCCGCACCACGGGCGCGCCTTCCGCCGACGGCTTGTAGCTGATCGTCACCGTGTCGCCGTACTGCACCGGCAACGCCGTGGCATCGGCAGGATTCGCCTGGTCCTGGGCGTGCACCAGCGTCACGTAGCCCTTGAACACGCCCGTGTCGCCAAACGTTTCCATCAACTTCATCTGACGCTTGGCCCCGGACGAAGCAGACACATCCACGATGATTTCGTCCTTGTCCGGCGTGATGTGCATGGCCTTATGCATCACCCGCAAATAGAAGTTCTCGCCCACATGAATCCCGGTCACCGGTTCCTGATATTTTCGATCCATCACATCCAAGAACACATCGCTGCCCAAGCGGATGGATTTCGTCAGCCACTTCGTCTGACCGGCCTTGTCCTTGTATGGGAATCCGACAAAGATTTCATCGGTCCCCTTGACGCTCAACACGGGCGTTTCCTTGTTTTTGACTTCAATCTCGCCGTCGGCCGGCACCAACGATTTGTCCGGCGCCTCACCCAGCTTGACCGGGATGTTGAACGTGAAGCGCCCATCATCCAACGGCGTCATGGCCAATGGATCACCTTTGACCAATACTTCCCGGTAACCCGGCGGCACCGAAGCGCTGCGGGCATCGCTCGCGCCCGTCGCCAGTTTGACGGTGCCCGGCACTGTGACATCGAAGGCGTTTGTCGAAGCCGCGCCCGCCTTGGCGCGACCGGACGAGGTTTGCACATACATCGTCGCCCGGCTGGCTTGCGACAACGCGATTGTCGGGAACAACACCTCGACAAAGATCGGGCCTTCTATCATCGCCTGCGCCGCGCTTTGATAATCCGCCTTCTCCGGTCGGGTCGCCAACAACGCGCGCGCCGCCACAAACGACTCATCCGAATCAGCCGCACCGGCCGAACCGCCCTTGGACGGCCCTTTGCTGTCGGCCTTGGGCTTGGTTGCCGTGCCGGTCATCTCGCTCTCCAACAGCGCCCGCGATGTGACATCGTAGGCGCGCAGTTGCGGTTCCACGTAAATGGCTTGCTCGACGGTGGCGCTCCGCGCCCACGGCACACCGGGCTCCGTGTTCTCACGGTCCATGTAGGTCACGGTCAGGTCATCGCTTTCGGCGACCTGAAACTCGGTGGGACGCTCCGGCTTGCCCTTGACCGGGAAGATGCTGCCCACAAACACGCCCGAGTGTTCGCCGGTCTCCAACGCCTCGATGGTGGCCGGTACGCCGCCGGTCGTCTTGGCGGTGAACGTCACTTTGTCCTGCTTGTCCGTCGTGTCCTCATCGGGATCCACAATCACCACCGCGATCACGTCACCGGGGTTGTACCGGCGAATCCCCATGTAGCTAGTCCTGCGTTCCGCGCCTTGCTGTTGAACTTCAGGAAATGCCGCCGTGATGCTGGCGTTCATGTACGTGGATGTGAGCCGCGCCTCCAAAGCCGAGCGTCCCGGCGTGACGAACTTCGGGTCCGCGTAGCTGATGACGATCTTGTCGCCCGGAATGATTTCCAGCGTCTGATTGTCTTTGAGTTTGGTCAGGTCCTGCTTGGTCGGCAGGATTGTCTTTCCCTCCGCATCGGTCAACGTGATCTTGGCGATGGCGGGAGCGTCCTGCTCGAAATCCTCCAACACAAACCGCAGCACGCGCGCCCGCGTGCCGGCTCCGAACTCCATGTCAAACGAGCCGCCCTGTTTGGTGGGCGTGATGGTCGTGGGTTGCATGGCCAGCTCCCTCGCAATCTCCGGCTGAAGTGTCGGATCGAAGATTTCCGGTGGACACACAGCCATGTACGGCTCCTTTTCAATGTCCCATTGCACCTCGAACTTCGGTTCCATGCCGCGCGTGGCCACTACGAACACATCGAGTCGGTGAACGCCTTTGGCAAATGACCGCCTAATTTCCAACGGACCAGGCTCTGTCCCTTTCGTCGCGCTCGAAACCACATCGCCGTCTATGGCGAAGGTGTACTTGATTGCGGCCGCGCTATCCTTGGTGTCGAGACGGAAGCTTCGGGTCTGACGAGAGGACATGTAGAATGCGCCCTGCAAATGCGCGATGTAGGTGTCGTTGTCGCCGAGCTTCCATTTCTCCGCCGCGCCCTGCAGATTGCGGTCCAACACGACCGACAACGCCGGCTTCAGCGCCACCGGTTTCTCGCCCTTCAACAACACGCCATCCTGCAAATAAGCGCGAATATCCGTGATCGTGGACGGCACCTTCTTGCCGTCCGCCTTGACCACGCTCAGTTTCAACTCCCCATTCCACGGCGTGTACGTTTCCGGCCAGGTACCGATGGTGTGAAACTCGCGGCCATTCAAGGAAGATTGCACCATGAACTTTCGCAGTTTCCGTCCCGGCACATCCGCTTGCAGCGACAGTTTTCCCAGAACCACATTGTCTTTCAGGTCAATCGTGAAAAACTTCGGCCGCACACTATCGGAAGCGGCCATCCAGTAAGGATGCTCACCGGCCGAAATCGCAAAGGCCGGTGACTTGCCTTCGTCCGAGTTCGTGGCAAACGCCGTCGCTTGCGCCGAGGCGGTCGGAATCTGACCCTCGAACACGCCGGAATGCGTGTCCGTCTCGGTCAACTCGAACCCGTTGATCACATCGCCGCTGCTGGCCACGACGCGCACCATCAACTTGTCCTTGCCGGTCGTGCGGCTCTGATCGGGGTCAATCACCCGCACATTGATCTTGTTGCCGGGTTTGACCTGGTCGGGAGGCCGGACGAGACTCAACGCCAGTTTCCCCTCTGGTTCCTCCGCTTTCATCGCCAAGCGCTCCCGCAGCATCTCTTCCAGTTGACGTTCCGCCAATTCTTCCTTGGTGAGAATGTTGCCGGATGACGCGTACAACTCGGCATCCGTCGCCACGGTCAGGGTGAACGGTTCGCTGGTCACCTTGTGCGCGGTTTTGAATCGCGGCGAGAAATCATACTGGATCGAGTCATCGCCCAGAATCTGAAGCAACCGGTCGCCTTTCATCGTGGCCGCCAGCACCGTGTTGATGCTGCCCTCAAACTTGGTCTTGGAATCGCCAAACGGAACAAGGTTGATGAACTCTTCGTCACCGGACTCCGTCCAGATGCGAATCTCGATCCTGTCCGCCTTGCCGACCACGGCGAGGTTCTGGTCTTCGAGGCGGATCTTGAGCGGCTTGCCGGGCACGATGATGCGCTGGGCGGACGTGAGACCCACTTTCACCTCGGTGGCCTCAATCAGGCGTTTGGTCTTCAAATCAAGGTTGCCTTCCAGAATGCGTCCGTCCGAATGATCCGGCACGCGCAAGAAAACCTGGCTGAGGAACTGCCGCGATTCGGCGTATTCCTCGAGGTCGTACTTGAGCCGGGCGAGTTGATAGAACGCCTCCGTTTGCACCGCGCGATCCTTTCGACGGGTCAGCCGATCCAGCAGCTCGATGGCTTTGTCGTACTGCTTGGTGAGCCGGTCCACTTCGGCGATGCGCAGCTCGGCTTCCTCCTTGGCGTGCGTGTTGTCGAACTCCGCCGCCGTCACGATGCGCTCGAACTGGGCGCGCGCCTTGGCATATTCACGGCGCTCAAACGAGATGTTCGCATACGCGATCATCAGTCGGGCCCGCGTCTCGGTGTCCACCGAACTGGCCACGCTGTCAATCCACGGCAGGATCACCCGCGCCAGCGCCTCGGCCGCGTCGAAGTTTTGGGTCTTGGCGTTCTGATTGATCAACCAAGTGGCGAACCGTGGATCCAGCTCCTTGACCATTCCCAACACCTGGTTGGCGTGGTTCACGTACTGATCCCATGCGTTCTGCAGGTTGTTCGCCATGAATGCCGCCTGCGCCACATAGACCGGGAACCTCGGATCATTGCGATCCACCGGAATCGCGCCGCCAATGACCGTCACCGATTGCGACCGCACAGCCGCCAAACTGGTGCGCGCGTAATCTGGCAAGGCCGACGCCCCGATTTCCAGGCCGGTATTGCTGTACGCGGCCGCCGTGTCAAAGTTCTTGGCCTTCAATTGCGCCTCCGCGTACGTGGTCAACATCCTCATCAGATCATTGTTGGTGGTATCCGCAGCGATCTTCCACAGATACGCCACGACCATGAATTGATCGGAAGCGCGGTTCTTGGCCGCCAACCCGCGCTGGAGCGCCGTCGCCAATTCCTCGTAACCGGCCCCGCGCCACCACACCGTGGGCGCGTTCTGAATGACGGCCTTCACCAACGGCGAGAGTTCCGACTCCGTCAAATCTTCGGGCTTGGCGGCCCGCAACAGAGCGGAGCTGATCGGCGGCAACGACCTGACCGGCACATTCTCCAGCCGCGCCAGATACGCCGCCAGTTTTTCAAAGTATTCCTTTCGATTCGGCGGCGTCTGCGTGAAAGAGGCCAAACTGAAATACGCCCGCCCCAAGGCATATTCATCAAACCGCGATTTGCCGAAGCTGGATTCGATCTTGGCCATGAACGCTTCGCGCAGCTCCTTGTCCGCCCCCAAAGCGCGCTCATGCCATTCGAAGAAGAAGTTCCGCGGATACAACCGCGCCGCGTCGCCATAACCGAACGGCACGGTGTCAAACTTCTGCAGCACCTTCGCGGCGGCGTTGACAATCTTCCGCTTCGTATCCTTGCCGGACTGCCAGTACGCAAAGTCGAGATACCCGGTGGCCAGCGCTTCCTCGACGAACATATCGTCGAAATACGTTTCCAAAGGATACTTGTCCGCCAGCTTCGGAAACTCGTCCCGGATCAACTGCATATACGTCACGGTCGCGCTCCGGATGTTGGCAAACGGCCGGTACGATGACGTCATCAGCGTCTTCTTCGTGATCAACTTCTCCATCGCCGCCAATCCGGCATCGCTGTTGAACCAGCGATTGCCCCGTCGCGTGGCGCGAAACAGGTTGAACAAATCCTCCGAGAATTGTCCTTTCTCGATCTGCGCGGCCAACGCTGTCCCCAACGCCTCCGAAACTTTTCGCGCCAACTCGCGGTCTTGCTCCTGAATGTCCCACCAGCTCCGTTGTCCGCGGCTGCCGACGATGGCGTTGTTGGCCAGTTGCGCGCGCCACAGGGCGTTGACGGCGTCGCCGGCTGCCAACACATCCACGAACGCTTGCGCCTGCAATGTCGCCCCGTCCGTGCCGCCGGCGGAACGCAACGCTTGCGCGACCGCGGTCGCGCCGAACGGAACCTTGCCAGCATCGAAGTTCTTGGCCATGGCCAGCAATTCTTTCGCGGCGGCAACCCCTTTTGCGTTGTCTCGATTGCGCTGGGTGACAATGCTCTCTACGATCCTTTGACAGAGCGTGTTGGGAGCCTTGGGAACCTCACCGGATCGCGTGTCCAAGATTTGCCGGAAGACTTCGTCAATCGCCGTGACTTGGGCGACCGCATCCTTGGCGCGGGGGTCTGTCGCCTTCTTCAGGCTGCCGGACCAACCGCGCACGTTGCCGCGCAGTTGCTCGAATATCTCCCGCTTCTCACGGTCCGGATACGAGACCCACGCCACCGATTGTAGGGCCGCCATGAACTTTGTCTTGTCGAACTCGTGCTCGCCGCCAAACCGCCAGACAGCATCCAGATAAGCGCGAACCGACCGGGGATCCATCGCGGCCACCGGCGTGGTGGCGATCAGCTCGTGGCCAACCTCCACGTATGTCTTGCGCAGGTAATCATCCGATGCGCGGGTGGCATCGCCGTTGCGCGCAGCCCGGTAGGCCGGCCAGATGTCGCGCTCGATGATTGTCATCACTTCGCTGGCCGGCAGATGCCACAGTTCGTTCTTGGCCAAAGCTCGTAGCACCCCGGCCAGGTCATCCCCACCAGCCGCGAGCGAATTGATCACCGCGGCGGACACGGTGGGCACACCTTTCAAAACCTCGGCCTGCTTCTTGACCAGCCCGGCATCGCTGTAGGCGAGCGGAATGTCCGCCAACACCACCGGGTCCCGAAAAATCTTTGGCGACGCGATCAACAATTCACTCCACTGCTGCGGCGACGCGAGATTGACCTGCAACCGTCGTCCGCCATTGTTCCATTTCGCTATCGCCAGCTTGTCGTCGTCGTTGAGCTTGCTGAACGCCGACACAAAGAACGCTCGCTTCTGGGCTTCTTGCCGGGCCCATTCCCCGCCATTGAAAGCGTTCTCGCCACCATAAAACACCTGGCAAATCGCCTGTATTGTCTCCGCCGTGGGGAACGCGTCGAAGTAGGCCCCGGCCGCCTTGGTCACCTGGTCGAAGTCGCGGACAAGCGCATCGTCGGCCTTACCGGCGCGCGTGGCTTTGTAGCTGAGGTTGGCGACGTAGAGCGCATACTTCAGCGAGCGTTGTTTGCTGTCGCGCACCAGGCCGGCCAGCTTGCGGGCGTTGGTCAACAACTCGAATTGATCGTCGCTGCCGCGGCTGAGTTCACCCATCACCCAATCCATGTGGTCCCAGTAATACAACCGCTCTTGTTCCAGCGGCTGCTTCTCGCCCAGCACCGTCACCAACCGGCGCAGTGCCGCACCCAAATCCTTGCGGTCGCGCGCCTGACTGAGAAACCATCCATCAAACTTCCGCACCGCCGCGCTGGCCCGGTAACTGTCGCCCGAGTCGCGCATGAACGCATAGGCGTCTTCGCGGTCGCCCAAGAGATCAACGAGAATGGCATACATCCGCGCCGCGGCCTCCGATGATTCCGCGCCGGCTTCGGCTTGTTTCAGGTACGATTTGTACCGGCCCACCGCCATGCGGTATTCCGCCGTGAGATAGGCATTCTCCGCCGCGGCCAGCAGCACGGCTCCGGAAGCGTTGGCGTTCTGGGAAAGGTAGCCTTTGACGATGGGCGCGGCCTTGAACGGTTGACCGTTCTCGCGCGCCAGCTTCATCAGTTGCAGCAAGTCGAACTCGGACGCGCCGCCCGGCGCCCGCTGATGTTTCTGCACCAGCGCGTCGAGCGCCGTGGAGTCGGCGGCGCGGGCGCCGGCCCCAATGGCGAGAAATGTGACCGCAACGGCGGAGGAGATGAGTTTTCGAATCATGATAGTAGCCTCGGGAGATTAGCTGCGAGAGTTCGTTGTGGGAGCGGCCGATTCGGCGGGAGCAGACCCGCCTTTGACCTTTTCCTCGATGCGCGGCATGAGCGCCTTGGCTCGTTCCGCGAACCGGCTTTCGGGATACTCAAAGAGCAGTTGGGCGCATTTCTCTTGCGCCTTCTGGAAATTGCCCATGCGGAAGGAAACCACCACCCATTTCAACAACATGCCGTCGAGAAACTGTGCGTCCGGATGGTCTTGGAAAATCTGGTTCAACAAATCATCCGCCTGGGCGTAGTCCTTCGTCTCCACATGATAATCAATGAGCTTGCCGAGGGACTCACCGGCAAACTCGCTGTCCGGATATCGTTCCGCGCAAAGCTTGTAGTGCGGAATCGCCGCGTTTGGATTCGGGGGCGTGGCAGCCATCGCTTGCGCTTCCACGGTCTCCGCGATGCGGAACTGGGCTTCGGCTTTGGCCAGCGAATTGGGCAGCTTCAAGATTTGCTCAAACACCGACTGCGCCTTCTTGTAATCATTGCGTTCCAGATGAATCTTGCCGATGCCCAGCAACGCTTGATCCACGATCGGCGATTGCGGGAACATCTTGTTGAACAACTGGCAGGTCGCAATCGCGCTGTCGAAGTCTTCCTTCACAATTTCCAGTTCCCATTTCAGGCGGAAGGCTTCTTCGGTCAACGTCACCGGAATCTGGTCGCGGGAACGAATGATCATCTCCACCTGCGCCAAACCCAAATCGCATTTGTCCGCCGCGCCCTTGAGCAGGCCCATGCTCTTGAAGATGCGTCCCAACTCCAAGTAGGCGGTCGCTTCGACAGCGTTCTTCCTGGCGCGCACCACCGGGTCCGCCACCACGTACTGCGTGGCCATCGGGCGGTTCTCAATCTCACCGGACACAACAATCATCGCGTCCACCTGCCGGGGCGATTCGCCGCCAATGTGCAACTCATCAATGTACGTCATGATGATCTCGTCGCCCGTGGCGCACACCAACGCGTTGTCCGTGGTGTCCACGGTTTGCTCGTCGCGGTGGCCGGTAATCTCCACCTTGCCGGCAAACTTGCCGGTGCGCACGGGTTCTTCGCCCAGCTCCTCCAACGTCAATGTCACCTCGTCGCGGGTCCGGTATCGTCGGATCTCTTCCTGCCCGGCCATGAGTTTCTCAATGTCACCGGCTTGGTCCTTGGCCAATTCTTCCGCCTCAATGTCCCGGTAGCGTGAAATCACTTTGATCGGCGCGGTGTCGCGTTTCGGTGATCTGTCGAGGTCGGCGTCCTGCAGCAGCACGAAGACCGGCTGTCCGATGAACGCCGCTTCCGCCCGCGATTCATAGGTGCCCAACGTGAAATCCAATCCCGCCGTGGAGACGACTTTGACGACCGCTTTGCGAGGCTCGTCCTTCTTGCCTTCCTGCGTGTTGTTGTCCAGATAGGTCACCGTGATCGAATCGCCGCCCGCCACTTCGAGCGTGTTGTTACCGGCCTTGGGCACGCCGACCTCGGTGGGAATGGAACCGATGAAGATCTCGCCCCGGCCGGCCAGCGGTATGCAAACGATTGTTTCTTTGTCGCTTTGCGAGGTCTGCAGCGACACCGCGATCTCCTTGCCGAGTCTGGTCAGGATGGGCAGGTCGTTGTCCTCGATCTTCACGTAGAAACGACGCCCCGCTTCGACGTACTGAATCGTGGGGCTGGTCGGATCCACAAAGGTGCCGACCAGGCTCAACGCTTCGATGGCTTTCTGCCAGTTGCCCTGGGCGAAGTGGCACATGCCGATAAAGTAGTAAGCCTGATTCGACCAGACCGTGTTCGGGTAATCCTTGGTGATCTTGCGAAGAATCGGGAACGCCGTTGTGTTCTGGGCGAGTTGGTAGTAGGCCACGCCCATTGTGTACATGCCCTCGAGAAACAC
>CAZEQV010000123.1:0-9558 GCA_964514435.1 uncultured Verrucomicrobiota bacterium | reverse complement strand
CTAGTTCACCAGCCAACCCGCCCTTTCCCCGGTGTGCTTGTGTTGCGGCTGTTCTGCTGGTAGTTTCCGCGCGCGCATGGGTAATCTTTCCGACAAAACAAGACGGCTGCTCGACGCTTTGAGCGAGCGCATCCTCGTGCTCGACGGAGCGATGGGCACGATGATTCAGAACCGCAACCTGACAGCCGAGGACTTCGGCGGTCCGTCGCTCGAAGGTTGCAATGAGAATCTTGTGCTCACCCGGCCGGATGTGATTCGTGACATTCACCGCGCCTATTTTGAAGCCGGGGCGGACATTGTCGAAACCAACACGTTCGGAGCCACCCCCCTTGTGTTGGCGGAGTACGGTCTGGCGGACAAGTGCCGGGACATCAACATCACTGCTGCCCGTCTGGCTCGTGAGGCCGGGAATGGTTTCGTCGCGGGTTCGATGGGACCGACCACGAAGGCCATCACGGTAACCGGCGGCGTCACGTTCCGGGAATTGGTGGAAAACTTCCATGCGCAGGCATCGGCGTTGATTGAGGGCGGCGTTGATCTGTTGCTGGTGGAGACCTGTCAGGACACGCGCAACGTCAAGGCGGCGCTGATCGCTATTCAGCAAACGGGCGTCAAGATACCGGTCATCGTGTCCGGCACGATCGAGCCGATGGGCACGATGTTGGCCGGTCAGGCGGCGGATGCCTTCGTGGCGTCGCTGCAACACGTCGAACTTCTGGCTATCGGGTTGAACTGCGCCACGGGACCGGAGTTCATGACCGATCACATTCGCACGATCCATCAGATGGCGAACACACACGTTTCCTGTTATCCCAACGCGGGCTTGCCGGACGAAGAAGGCAAATACGGGGAGACACCGACATCACTGGCCGCATCGCTCGAACGCTTCGTCAAGAACGGCTGGCTCAACATCGTAGGCGGTTGCTGTGGAACCACACCGGCCCACATCAAGGCCATCGCCCAGATGGTGGACGGCAAGGAGCCGCGCCGGTATCGCGGTCAGCGCAAGTCCTGGTATTCCGGCATTGAGCTGGTCGAGGCCGCCGACGACAATCGTCCGCTCATCGTGGGGGAACGAACCAATGAAGTGGGTTCGCGCGCCTTCAAGCGGCTCATTTCGGAAGAGAAATTCGAGGAAGCAACGGAGATCGCCCGCGCCCAGGTCAAGAGCGGCGCGCATATCATTGACATCAACCTGGAGAACACCGACCGGGACGAACTGGCCGACATTGATCGTTTCTATGAGAAGGTCATCCACAAGGTCAAAGTGCCGCTGATGATTGACTCGACCAATCCCAGGGCCGTTGAACGGGCGCTGACCTATTGCCAGGGCAAGAGCATCATCAATTCCATCAACTTCGAGGATGGCGAGGAGAAATTTCACCACGTCTTGCCTCTGGTCAAAAAGTACGGAGCCGCGGTCATCATTGGCGCGATTGACGAGGACAAGTTCCAGGCGCAGGCGATCACCCGGGAACGAAAGCTCGCCGTCGCATCACGGGCGCACCGTTATTGCATCGAGCACGGGATAGCCGAGGAAGATTTGAATATTGACCCGCTCGTGTTCCCCTGCGCGACCGGCGACGAAAACTACATCGGAAGCGCTGTGGAAACGATTGAAGGCGTCCGCCTCATCAAGCAGAGCTTCCCGCGCTGCAAGACCGTGCTCGGCATCAGCAACGTCAGTTTTGGTTTGCCCCCGTCGGCCCGCGAAGTGGTCAATTCCGTTTTCCTCTATCATTGCACCAAGGCGGGTCTTGATCTGGCCATCGTCAACGCCGAAAAACTCGAACGCTACGCCAGCATACCGGACAAGGAAAAACGGCTCGCCGAGGATCTGCTGTTCAACTACCCGCCAGACCGCTACGATGCCCCGAGGGATTACCGGCAACAGACGGTTCAGCAGCGTCACGAAATCAACCAACTTCACATCGCCGCGATCAACGACCATTTCCGGGGCGCGGAAAGCCGCGTCAAAAAAAGAATCAGCGACCTTCCCCTCGATCAACGACTCGCCAACTACATCATCGAGGGAACCAAGGAAGGGCTTGTCCTCGACTTGGAACTGAAACTCAAGACCGGCACCGCCCCGTTGGACATCATCAACGGCCCGCTCATGGATGGAATGAAGGAAGTGGGACGGCTGTTCAACAACAATGAATTGATCGTGGCGGAAGTCTTACAGAGCGCCGAAGCGATGAAAGCCGCCGTCGCGTTTCTCGAACAGTTCATGGAAAAGAAGTCGGACTCGACCAAGGGCAAGATCATTCTTGCCACCGTCAAAGGCGACGTGCATGACATCGGCAAGAATCTGGTGGAGATCATCCTCTCCAACAACGGCTACCAGGTCATCAACCTTGGCATCAAGGTCGCGCCCGAAGATCTGATCAAAGCGCACCGGCAGCACCAACCCGACGCGATTGGCCTCAGCGGGTTGCTCGTCAAAAGCGCCCAGCAGATGGTCATCACCGCCGGCGACCTCAAACAAGCCGGCATCACGGTGCCGTTGTTGGTGGGCGGCGCGGCGTTGAGCGACAAGTTCACCCGAACCAAGATCGCGCCCAGCTACGAGCGCGTGGTGATCTACTGCAAAGACGCCATGACCGGCTTGAGCATCATGAACAAACTCATGGCCGGTGAGAAAATCGAAACGAGCCGCAGCGATATCCCCGTCGCGCCCACAGAAGCCGCCGAAGTACCACCGGAAACGACGACACGTTCTTCGCGCGTTCGGACTCTCTCGCCGTTGCCGGTTCCATACGGCGACCGCAAACTGCGGGATGTCCCGCAGCTTCGAGAGATTTGGGAATACATCAATCCGCAGATGCTCTATGTGCGGCATCTTGGTTTCAAAACCAACTTTGAGCGCGCATTGGCTTCCCGCGATCCTAAAGCGTTGGAGCTTTTCAATCTCGTCGAGAAAGTCAAATCGGAAGCCGCCACATTCATGAAGATCAAAGCCGTGTGGCAATTCTTCGTGGCAGAAGCGGACGGCAATTCCCTGAAGCTCCCGGGACATACATTTTGCTTCCACCGGCAGCGTCAACCGGACGGTCTGTGTCTGGCGGACTACGTGAATCCGCCGCGCGACAGCATCGCGTTGTTTGTGGTCGGTGCCGGCACCGGCATCCGCGAGCGGTCCGAGGACTACAAAGCCAAGGGCGAATACCTCAAGTCCCACGCTCTGCAAGCGCTGGCCATCGAAACGGCAGAAGCTGCCGCCGAATGGTTGCATCGCCGCATCCGCGAAGACTGGGGTATTCCCGATCCTGCCGACATGACGATGCTCGATCGGTTTCAAGCCCGCTACCGTGGCAAGCGGTACAGCTTTGGCTACCCCGCCTGTCCCTCCCTCGAAGACCAAGCTGGCATCTGGAAGCTGCTCCGACCAGAAGAAATCGGCGTCCAACTCACCGAAGGCTTCATGATGGATCCCGAAGCCAGCGTCTCCGCCATCGTCTTTCATCACCCTGACTGTATCTATTTTGGCGTGGGCGAAACGGTGGAATGATCCCACACATCGTTTGACCCGGCGCTCTCACTTGGTAACGCCCGCGACACGGAAACCGGCAGCCTGCAAAATGGCGCACACTTTGCCGGGTTGATCGCCTTGTATCTCGATTTCCCGCCCTTTTACAGTTCCCCCGCAGCCACAAGACTTCTTCAGTTGCCGGGCCAACTCTTCGATTTCCCGAATCGTCACCTGAGACTCAAAATCGTAAGCAATCACCACCGCCTTGCCGCCCCGATGCGCGGTCTCTCGCCGCAAGACCACTCGTCCGCGCTTCGTGACCGGCTGCGCCGATAGAACAGTCTCCGGTCCCGGCGCGAGTCCGTCGGCCGTCAGACTGTCGAACGCGGAAACGAGCTTGCCGGTCGGCTTGTGGAGAGGGATGCGTACCTTGTTGCCCATGCCGGTTTGATACCAACTTGCGGCTTCATTCGCAACCACCGACAGGCTAATCTCGCCAACTGATGCCGAGCACCGCCGACATTGTCCTTGCCACGCTCAATGCCAAATTCGCTCACTGCGCGTTTGGACTCCGGTACCTCTTCGCCAACATGGGCGAACTGATGTCCCAAACCTCTCTCATCGAGTTCGACATCAACCAACGCCCGCTCGACATCGTGGAAGCGATTCTAGCCCGGCAACCACGCATTGTCGGCTTGGGTGTGTACATCTGGAACGCCACTCCTTCCCTCCAAGTCGTCTGCGAACTCAAACGGTTGCGCCCCAACCTGACCGTTATTCTGGGCGGACCGGAAGTGAGTTACGAATCCGACCACCAAGAGATTTGTCGCCTCGCCGACTACATCATCGGAGGCGAAGCCGACCTGCTGTTTGCAGATGCGTGCCGGCGGCTCCTGTCCGGCGACGGCGCGCCTCAAGCCAAATTCATCATGGCACCCGCGCCGGCCCTCCAGGACATCGCCCTTCCCTATGCGCTCTATGACTCCCAGGACATCGCCCACCGCGTCGTGTATGTGGAAGCCTCACGCGGCTGTCCGTTCGCGTGTGAGTTCTGCCTGTCATCGCTGGACATTCCGGTCCGCAATTTTCCACTGGAACCGTTCCTTGCCGAAATGCAGCGCCTGCTCGACCGCGGCGCGCAAAGCTTCAAGTTTGTGGACCGGACATTCAACCTGAATCTGGCGTTCAGCCGCGCGATTCTTGAGTTCTTCCTGCAACGATACCGGCCGGGATTGTTTGTCCATTTTGAGATGATACCCGACAGGTTTCCCGAATCCCTGCGCGCCTTGGTGGAACGGTTTCCGCCCGGATCCCTCCAATTCGAAGTGGGCATCCAAACGTTCAACGAAACCGTTGCCGGGTTGATCAGCCGCCGGCAGGACAACACCAAGGTGGAAGCCAATCTGCGCTGGTTGCGCGAGCGTACCGGGGTGCATGTCCATGCCGATTTGATCGTGGGATTGCCGGGTGAAGACATCGAAAGCTTCGCAGCCGGCTTTGACCGTCTTGTTTCGCTGCAACCGCAGGAGATTCAGGTGGGCATTCTCAAACGGTTGCGCGGCACCCCGATCATCCGACACGACCGGGAATGGGAGATGGTTTATAGCGCGTCACCGCCATACGAAGTGGTGCAAACCAAACTCGTGGATTTCCCCGCCATGCAGCGGATGCGCCGTTTTGCCCGGTATTGGGACATGGTCGCCAACAGCGGGCGTTTTTCTGAAGCCGCGCCGCTGCTGTGGCGGGGACGGACGCCGTTCGAGGGATTCATGGAGTTCAGCGACTGGCTGTTTGCCAGAGTGGGACGCACGCACGCCATCGCGTTGCCGCGACTGACCGAGCTGGTGCGCCAGTTCTTGCGCGAAGTGCGGGATGTGGAGATGCCCGGTGACGTGAAACCAGGCGCCACCCGCCAAGCGCGTCATCGCGCCTGACTCTGCAGCGCCAAGTCCACGTACAACGTCGCCGTCCAGCCGTAGTCGTGAAACACTTGGTGATAGAAACTGACTTCGGGTGCCAGCCGCCCCTTCCTCAACAACTGCGGCGGCGGGACTTCCCGGCGATCATCAAAGAACTCAAAAAGCGTTCCGTACTGCCGATGCTGACGTTCGATCTCCGCCAGCGTCTCTTCTCGGATCCGGCCGGCATCATCATGATATCCGTACCGCTCAAACCCGTGCGCAATCAGCCAATTCAGGTTCACCCATACGGGACCGCGCCACATGTCTTTGGCATATCCGGGATTGTTGGCGGCCACTGACGGCACCGGCAGCGGCGAGCCAAAGGTGGCCGGGTTCCGAAGATGCTCGCGCAGCAGGCGAGCCTGTTCCGGAGTGGCCGCGCCACAAATCAGCGGCAGGAAACCCGATGATGCCAGAACATCGCTCTGACAGCCGCGGTCCAAATCGTAATCCACAAAAAACTGGTGCCTGTCGCTCCAAAGTCGCTGGCCAATCAGTCGGCACATCCGGTCATGTTCCATCCGCCAATGCCGGGCTTCACCGATAAATCCAAGGATACCGGCCAACTCGGAAAGCACTTCACACTCGCTGGCGATGAAGCTGTTGAAGTCTGTGGCATCCATTCGCGTGGCGGCGTCGAATCGGGTCGAGTTGTCCATGCCGGATTCGCCACTGCGGCAATTGACATTCTCCTCGATCATCCATTCCAGCAGACCGGCGCCGTCAGAATCACGGTTGGCCAGGTCCCACTTCACATATGCCGCCAGACGGGGATAGATCCAGGCCAGCCAATCCCGGTGAGGATCCTTCTGGTTCACCAGCGCCGCCGCCAATGCCAAAACCGGCGGCTGGGTGAAATGATTGTGACTGAAATCGGGATCGGAACGAATCGGCACAAAACCGTCCTCACGTTGACAGTCAAACACCGCCGAAAGAATCTCCCGAGCCAGGGCCGTGTCCACATGCCGGTAGCCGATGGCGTGAAACGCCGAATCCCAGAGCCACATGCCCCGATGAGGCCAGCGGTCCGGTGTGGTGAATCGTCGTTTGATCTGGCCTTCGGCGGAATAGATCATGCCTTTCATTTGCGAGAAGGCTTTGGCCATCGTTGGCGTGGCCGGTGCCGTTGCCTGGCGCAGCCAAGCCAACCGGTCGTGCATCGCCTTCTCGATGTCCGCGTGGATCATGTCCGCGTTGAAACCATACCGGCTGCCAATCAATGTTCGATGGCCGTCTCGGATCACGCGGAGGCGCTTGTCAATCGCCCCGCATTCACATGGCCCCTCGATCAGCAAGTGGTAGGCATCCAGCAACACGCCACGAACGCTGGTGAGTTTAAAACAGTCGGATGTGAGCCAGTCGCAGCGGGAGTCATCGGGAAACTTGGTGACCAGCGTACCCGGTAACTTGACTTCCAGGCCAATACCTTGATTGGTTGTCCGCAACGTGAGTCCGTGGAAAAAGTCGGTGTCGCCATCCACACCAGAATACGCGAGCAATTGGCCGCCACCCCAATGGTTCAACAGATCGCGGATGTTCATATATTGTGGAGGGGAAACACCGTGGACTGAATTTCATTCACGACGGCTGTCACCTCCGGTTCAACAGCCAGTCGGACCGATGGCGATACCGGCAATTCATGATCGCGCAGTCCTCCCGCCCACTCCGCGCTGTGCAACATCACACCGCCCAGACCGATGCTGAAATCATGGTCTTCATCGCCACACAGCGTTTTCCAAGCGAGCGTCCAACCGCGGACGGTGTTTTCCACGTTGTATCCGCCGCCGCCGGTGACCAGCATCGGAATGCCAAAACTCATCAGGGCTGTGAGCATGTCCACGTGAGCGTTGTTGGTGAGACGCAAGTGTGTGAGCGGATCACCGGCCAAGGTGTCCATTCCCAGCTCCAAGACGATCACATCAGGCCGGTAAGCGTGGAGCAACGGCGGCACGATCTTCCTGAAGGCGTGGAGATAGGCCTCGTCGTAGGTTTCCGCTGGCAAGGGAACGTTGACGTTGAAGCCACGCCCCTCGCCTTCACCGATCTCATTGGCAAATCCTCCCCACGGGAAGAGCGTTTTGCCGGACTCGTGAAACGAAATGTTGAGCACGTCGCGACGATGATAAAACGCCGCTTGAACGCCGTCACCGTGATGGGCGTCCACATCGAGAAAAACCACCCGCTTGCCGGCACGGGTGAGACGCTCGCACGCCAACACGACATCGTTGACGTAACAAAAACCCGAAGCTTTGCCCGGCATGGCATGGTGGAAACCGCCCCACGGCGTGAAGACAATGTGCGCCGTCTTTCGCAGAATCAGGTCGGCGGCTGTGAGAGATGCTCCGGCCGCGCCGAGAGCGTACCGGAACAGGTCACGAAAGACCGGCGTATCGGCTTGCCCCAACCCCCGGTGCAGGCCTTCTACTGTTAGGTCCCCAGAACCAGCCCGTTCCAGCTCATCCAAGTACGGCGGCTCATGAAAGACCTCGAGATCAGCGCGGGTGGCCGGTACGGGCGAAACCTCCGATCGTCCTTCTCCCTCCAAGAGACCGAAGGAAATGAGACGTTCCCGAGTCTGAGTGGCCCGACTCACATTGAACGGACAATCAGCGGGATAACGTAAAGAGGCAAGATCGTGAGAATAGATAAAGGCAATGGGACGATCACTCATGGCACTCGACAAATCCTTGTGCCGGTAAGGCAATACCAGACCCCGCCGCGCCCGGCAACCTCACATTCGCCCTGTGCATTTACGGGAATGATCATTCCCGTAAATGCACAGGGCGGGCAAACGGGAGTACGGGGTAAAACTTTCGCTTGAAAATACGGTTCATCGCCCTAGCATACCGCCCCAATCCTCTTTCTCTTGAAATCAACCCAATCATTCGATCTGAAGGCTTATCTGAAGAAACAAAACGCACTGGTGGATTCGGCATTGGACAGACTGCTGCCACCGGAAACCACGGCTCCCACCACGATCCACAAGGCCATGCGTTATTCACTGTTCGCCGGGGGAAAACGGATTCGCCCCGTGTTGACGCTGGCGTCATGCGCGGCGGTGGGCGGACGGCAATCAGCGGCGATGCCGCTGGCATGCGCGGTCGAATGTATCCACACGTATTCGCTGATTCATGACGATTTGCCGTCCATGGACAATGATGATTTTCGGCGGGGCAAGCCGACGAATCACAAGGTCTTCGGTGAAGGCATCGCGGTGTTGGCCGGTGATGCGCTGTTGACGCACGCGTTTGCGTTGGTGGCTGACTGCAAACCACCGAAGCAATACTTGGTTCGCCAGCTCGTGGCCGAACTGGCGTTCGCTGCCGGCAGCCAACGGTTGATCGCCGGTCAGGTTCAGGACCTCGAGGCAGAGAATCGCAACGCGCCTTTGGAGGAAGTGAAAGAGATTCACCTGAACAAGACGGCCGCTCTGATCACGGCGGCCATCCGTCTGGGCGCAATGGCCGGAAACGCTTCGCCATCTCAACTGAAACGGTTGACCCGCTATGGTCAGGATTTGGGTCTGGCGTTTCAGGTGATTGACGACATTCTCGATGTCACCAGCACCAAGGAGAAAATGGGCAAGAGCGTGGGGATTGACGCCAAGAACAAGAAGTCAACGTTCCCCACCGTGCTCGGGTTGGAGAAATCCCGCGCCTTTGCGGCCGAACTGATCGCTGACGCGCAGCTTCAGCTCAATGGTTTCGGAAAGTCGGCTGAACCTCTCCGCGCAATTGCCGACTTCTTTCTCACCCGTCAGAATTGAGTTGTTTCATCATGTCCGAACCATTGATGCGCCGAAAATATCCGTTCGATTTGATTGAACAAAAGTGGCAGCGGCATTGGCTGGAGAACAAGACGTTTGCCGCCCAAGCCCGCCCCGGCAGCCCCAAGCTGTACGTTCTCGACATGTTCCCCTACCCCAGCGGGGCCGGGTTGCATGTCGGCCATCCGGAGGGGTACACGGCCACGGACATTTACTGCCGGTACAAGCGGATGCGGGGGTTCAATGTTCTGCATCCGATGGGCTGGGATGCGTTTGGGTTGCCGGCCGAACAATTCGCCATTGACACCGGCACTCATCCCGCGGCCACCACGAAGAAGAACATCGAAACCTTTCGCCGG
>CAZEQV010000122.1:0-9583 GCA_964514435.1 uncultured Verrucomicrobiota bacterium | reverse complement strand
GCCATCGGCAAGCAGGATCCGCGCGTGCGCACCTTCCCGGGGTGGAAAGGCGATGCCGCCGCCTTCGCCAATGGCGCGTCAACCGGTAGCGCGAGTTTTGAGACCAACTGGTTCGGGTATGCCAACTCACAGGTGAACCCCACGGCTGACGACAATTGTTCTTCGCAATTCACATCACTCATCACCCCGCGCCTGTACGGCATGTTGGCCAATGTGCGAGGCTGTGACACATTTCTGGGAACACCGAACACGCAAGCTCCTACGCATCGTTACTTGGACAGCCGTATTCGGGAAGCGACGATTACCTCTGTCGGAGAACTCGCCTACATCCATACCGGCTATCCGTGGCGCACCATCCGTTTCGCCCCGGTCCGTCCGTTTCTTACCAACTCCACTGTTTCGGTGGAAGCGGGACCAGCAACCGCGAGAGTCAACAACTTGTTCGTTGCCGACAAACCAGTGGATACGGCGACGGGCTTGGGTGATCCCAATTTCATCTCGTCGGGAGCGTGGGACCACCGCGGCGTGGAGCAAGCCGCCATTCCCGACTGGACCATGCTCGACATGTTCAAAGTCGGCAATGAGACCGTCGTTCCCGGTCGCATCAACATCAACAACCGCTTCACGGGACCAGCCGCGCAGTTTCCGGCGCGTGTTGAACCGATTCAGGCATTGTTGCGCGACACACTCAATGTGGCGGATTTGTTCATTTCCTCAAATTCCGCCATGCAGGTCACATTTCAAAGTCCTGTTGCCAACGTAGTGGCGCTTGATTGGGTGGCGCGAAATGTCGTGGTAGGACTCTGCGTGCCGGACAGTCCATATGGAAAGGTCACCTCTCTGGGTGACAACCGCATGGGACCGTACCTGACACCCGGTCAAATCTGCGAGGTGCCGGGCTTGCACGCGCAGTATCAGAAGCTCGGCTTGACCCGCAATCCGACTGCTGCTGAACGCGCTCAAATCATCGCGCGCATTGCCAATCTCATCACGACCCGTTCGGACACCTTCACGCTTTGGGTCGTGGCGGAATCCGTACAGGACCTGGACCGGGACGGCCGTTTCGATTGGGTGTATGAGCAACAATGGCGGTATTTGCCGTCACAGTTCCCGCCTCCCAATGTGAAGACGAATTGGTGGCAATCCAACGTGGTCAACAATGCCTTTCTCGTATCCGCCATGGCGGACGGAGACGGTGATGGTGACAAGCGATTGGACCGTGTCAAGAGCCGCTATCGTATTCAAGCGACCGTCCAACGCTACGTGGATACAGACGGCAAGAGCAAGTACCGCGTCCTCTACACCCGGTTCCATCCGGGTTGATCACTCGCTTACGCGGACAACTTGAGCGTGACGACCTGAAAGGGGGCAATATCCAATTCCGCTCCGTCGCCGGTCCAGCGTACCGGCTGATCATGTTCCTCCAAGAGATTGCAGAGCGCCGCCGATGTGACCGGCAGGGACGAACTCAAACGGAACCGCCCCCGGCACCCGTGCGCTTCGTACAGCCTCACGATGATGGCATCGCTGTCTTCCGCTTTCTTCACCGTGTCAATGACCACGTTGGGACGATTCACGGAGAAGTAACTGCGTTCACACAGTTCATCGCCGGTCTTGTGAAGCAGCATCGGTGAGTTGAACCGTTGCGCCTCCTCGATCACTCCGGCTTCTTGGAACGATCCGGCATGTGGCAGCAAAGCGTACCGGAAAGTGTGCTTACCCATGTCCGCTTCGGGGTCCGGGCTTTTGGGTGATCGCAACAAGGACAAGCGCATGACATTTCGGTGCGTCGCATAGCCGTATTTGCAGTCATTGAGTAACGCCACCCCAAAGTCCGGCTCCGAAAGGTCCGCCCAACGGTGTCCGCACACTTCAAATCGCGCCATGTCCCAGGACGTGTTGAAGTGCGTGGGCCGCTGCAAGTGGCCAAACTGGATTTCATAGGTGGCTTGGTCGGCCCGGATGTGGAACGGAAACTCCACCTTCAGAAACTTGTGATGTTCGTGCCAGTCACATTCGCAGGCAAAATCCACACGTGCTGACAAGGCAGAGAGCGAGATTGTCTGTCGCAAGGTGCTCGCGCCGGACAGCTTGTGTTCCACATCAAATGCCACGCGCAATGGTCCCTTTTCGATAATCTTGACAAACTTCGAACCTTTGATCGGAAACGGCTTCTCCAGATGAAACACGTCCACATCCCATGCGTCCCACTTGATCGGCTCGTCATCGAACAAGACCATTCGGTTGGCTTTCGCGTCCGGTGCGATAGCGTCCCGTCCGGCCGTCTTGTCGAACAAGCCGGTCATCTCGCCGGTGCGCAGGAATGTGGCCCGCACAAGATGATTTTCGAGCACGATGGTTTCGCCAGATTCCCGGATGGAGGCCGGTTGATTGGTGGATGTGGACGGTTCGGTCACCGAGTACCCCATGGCCGGTGCGCTGACGATTCCCAGCGGTTTCGAGTTTGCGGATTTCTGCGCCCCGGGGATCTCCACCGGCAGTTCCACGACTTCTCGACGCGCCGCTCCGAGTGTGTTGATGGCGGCCACCTTGCCGGAGTGCGGGACGGTTGACTGCGGCAAGATGTTGTTCACCGCCTGATCCCGCAAACGGAGCAGGGCGGAGATGGTCGCGTGGTACTGCAGCCCCGAGTCCACGTACACTTCCTTGATTGAGGATCCTGGTATGATGTCGTGGAATTGATTCAGCAGCACCACCTTCCACAATGATTCCAGCTCGGTTGCCGGATAGCTCGTCCCGAGAGCGGCCAGGAATTCCACGTCGTGGAGGAGGTTTTCGCAGCGGCGGTTGCCAAGTTTGTTGCGCGCTTGAGAGGTGTACGTGCCGCGGTGAAGTTCGAAATACAGTTCTCCCACCCAGACCAGTGGATCTTTCACGTCCGCCTCGCACCGCGCGAAGAATTCCTGTGGGGAACGAATCTCCACGCGCGGCAGACCGTCCACGTCTTTCATGCGGCGCAGCGACTCCAGCATTTCTTCCGTCGGTCCGCCGCCGCCGTCGCCGTACCCGAACAAATAGTAGCTTTCATTGGCCCGGTCGTGGTCCTTGAAGTTTTTCACGTTGAATAACACTTCCTTGACCGTGACGGCGGCGTTGTAGGTGTCCGCGGGCGGGAAATGTGTCAACACCCGTGTGCCGTCAATGCCCTCCCAAAGAAACGTGTGCGATTGTGGTTTGTTGAACTGGTTCCACGACAGTTTTTGCGTGAGAAAATACTCGATACCCGCCCCGCGCATGATTTGCGGCAATTGCCCGTTGTAACCGAACACATCCGGATTCCAGAACTCACGGCAGGTGATGCCGAACTCTTTGCGGAAGAATCGTTGACCGACCAGGAACTGGCGCACCAGCGATTCGCCGGACGGGATGTTGCAGTCCGGTTCAACCCACGTCCCACCGCAGGGAACAAACTGACCGGCGGCGACCGCCTTCTTCATTTTCCCATACAAGACCGGCTGCGATTCCTTCATCCATTCGTATTGCTGCGCTTGGGAGCAGGCGAACTTGTACTCCGGGTAATCCGCCATGTACCGCAGGGCCGTGGAAAAGGTTCGGTAACATTTCCGTTTTGTCTCGGCCAGCGGCCACAACCAAGCGGTGTCAATGTGCGCGTGGCCGACGGCGGAAAGGTTGTGCTGACCGTCGCCGTTGCGGGCCTGGAAGAACTCCGCCGCCAGCTTTCTGGCGGCCGGCCATGTGGAACGTTCATGGAGGTCGCACACGTTGACCATCTTGTTGGCTGTGTAGAGCGCTTGTCCGGCCCGAGGGGTGTCGGACGGCAAGTGTTGCGCCATGTCCGCCACGATCACGAAGTCCCAATACAAATCCCAGGCTTCCCGGTCGAACACGACGATCTCCGCTTGCCGCAGTTTGCGTTCATCGCCCAGACCGCTGCTCAAGCCGAACAATCCGTTGCAGGCGATCTCCACGTAAAAGGACAGCTTCTCGCCGCCTGCGGCCGACTTCGCGAGCACGTACCGCGGCCGGGTCGCCGTGGTGTCTCCGAGCTTGGATGTGCCGGTCAGTCCTTGCACCGGCACGCCGTCAACCCAGACGCACGCCTCCGAGCTTGAGTCCCAGAGAAAATGCACTTCGCGTCCCTTCCACTCTGGTGGGATCTCGGCATCCACCTTAAACCAGTGGGTGGACCATGCCGGCCCGAACATTTCCCCCACCTTGGCGGGCCGGTACGCCGCCTTCGCTGCTTGCTCAAACGGAATCCGGTCAGGAGCCGCATAGACCGACAAATTGACCGGCTTGCGCTTGGCAATGAGCATGCCGCGAAGGTTGGAGTCGTTGAGAAACTTTTGGATGCGTCTGCGTGTGATCTCGGGATGTTTTTGCATGATTTCCTTACAATGGTTCAAGCTGCGGACGCGGATACTAGCAACAGGGATTCGTTGGCTTCAACCAACAAAACCGGGACCACGTTCCAGCGCGCCGCCCAGGTTGGCGGTGTCGCGTCCGCCTTTGTGCTGATTCTTGTCCGTCTCACGAAAGGCATCAGCATCAGGCTGGGTTTGTGTTGGCGGATGGTGGACAGGAACGGGAGTGGCGACTGTTCTTACCAAGTCATCGTGCCGGCCCATGACCGACGGCGAAAACGCCGGCACGTTCTATGCAATGGTCTTGGATTCGGCGGTGTTGGGACAGCAAACGGTGGCAGTCACCAAACCGGCTTGGTGGGCACATCCCAGATCGGGCGCAATCCATCAATCGTGATGAGAAGGAGGTGACGGTTGGGTTCGGTCTGCGCGTGAATCATCATGCCAGACCCGAGGCACGCGAAGCCAATCAGAAGTCTGCGAAGGAATATGACCTCGACGGCCTGCCAGATTATCCGTTTTGGTGGCAAGGCCGGTTCATGTATGATTCTCGTGTGGATGCGACCAATCCCAGCACGACGCGCGTGTTTGAGGCGCGTGGAATCACCAAGGTGTATCACATGGGCGAAGTGGATGTTCACGCGTTGCGCGGGATTGACCTCGATCTGTTCGAGAGCGAATTCGTTGTGTTGCTAGGGCCGTCCGGCAGCGGCAAATCCACGCTGGTCAACATCCTCGGCGGATTGGATGTGCCCACGGCGGGCACGGTGCGCTACCGTGACCGGTTTCTCACTGAATATGACGACACGCTGCTCACCCGGTATCGTCGGGAACACGTGGGATTTGTGTTCCAGTTCTACAACCTAATTGCCAGCCTGACCGCCCGCGAGAATGTGGCGTTGGTGACGGAGATCGCCGAGAATCCGATGTCGCCGGAAGACGCGTTGCGGCTGGTGGGGCTGGCGGAACGGATGGATCATTTCCCGTCGCAATTGTCCGGTGGGGAACAACAGCGCGTGGCCATCGCCCGGTCCATCGCTAAGCGGCCGGAAGTGTTGCTGTGCGATGAGCCGACTGGGGCGCTGGACGTGGAAACGGGCGTGGTGGTGTTGGACGCGATCCAGCGGGTGAACCGCGAACTGGGCACCACCATCTGCGTCATCACGCACAACGCCGTCATCGCCCAGATGGCCACGCGGGTGATCCATCTCTCTGACGGACGAATCACCTCGGTGAACACGGTCGTTCAACGCGTGTCACCGCAGGAACTGCGATGGTGAGATGGGGTGACGGCGCTCGACAAAAAGCTGTTCCGAGATCTCTGGCACATCAAAGGGCAGGCACTGGCCATTGCGTTGGTCATCGCATCCGGCGTGGCGACGTTTGTCATGTCGTTGAGCGCGCTGGATTCGCTCACGGAGTCACGCGACCGGTACTACGACCGGTATCGTTTCGCCCACGTGTTCGCCTCGCTGAAACGCGCGCCCAACTCGGTCGCGGAACGCGCGGCCGAGATTCCCGGCGTGGCCAACGTGCAACGCCGCGTGGTGCGCGAAGTGAACCTGGACGTGCCCGGCATGGATGAACCGGCGATTGGACGCCTGATTTCCGTTCCCGAAACGCACCGGCCTGTGCTCAACGACATCCACATCCGCAGCGGCCGGTACATCGAGGCGAACCGTCCCGGCGAGGTGATGGTCAGCGAGGCGTTTGCGTCGGCGCACGGATTCCAGCCGGGCGACTCGTTGGTGGCGATCATCAATGGTCGCCGGCAAGACATGAAGATTGTCGGCGTGGTGTTGTCACCCGAATATGTGCTGCAAGTGCGCAGCGCAGGCGCGTGGCCGGATGACAAGCGTTTCGGCGTGCTGTGGATGAGCGAGCGCGAGTTGTCGGTGGCGTTTGACATGGATGGCGCGTTCAATGACCTGTCGCTGACGCTCATGCCGGGCGCGTCGGAGCCGGACGTGATCGCGCGGGTGGACAGGTTGCTGGCCCGGTACGGCGGCCTCGGGGCGTATGGCCGGTCGGATCAGGTGTCGAACCGCTTTCTCATGGAGGAGCTTCGCGGGTTGCGCGGCACGATCCTGATTATCCCCACCATCTTCTTTGCCGTGGCGGCGTTTCTTCTCAACGTGGTCCTGTCGAGAATGATCACATTGCAACGCGGTGAAATCGGCACTTTGAAAGCGTTTGGATATACCCGGTACGAAGCGGGACTGCATTTTTTGAAACTCGCTGTGTTGATCACCATCGTGGGGTCGGCGTTTGGCACAGGCGTGGGCGCGCGGTTGGGGCGCGGGTTGACGGCGATGTACGCGCGATTTTACCGGTTTCCCGTGTACGAGTTTTCCATCGAGACCGGCCTGATGATGCTGGGGTTTGTGGTCAGTTGCGCGGCGGCGACGGTGGGTGTGCTGGGGGCGGCGCGGCGCGCGGCGCGGTTGCCCCCCGCGGAAGCCATGCGGGCGGAACCGCCGTCGAACTATCGCGCCACGATTTTGGAGCGGCTGGGGTTTCAACGCTGGCTGTCGCCGTCGGCGCGGATGGTGTTGCGGAACCTGGAGCGGCGACCGTTCAAGGCGGCGATGTCGGTCTTGGGCATCGCGTTGGCGACGGCGATTCTGGTGGTGGGATCGTTCAATGAAGATTCGATTTCCTACATGATGCGGTTTCAGTTTCGTCTCGCTCAGCAACAGGATGTGACGGTGGGGTTCTATGAAGCGAAACCGTCTGCCGCGCGGCATGAACTGACGAGGTTGCCGGGTGTGATTCACGCGGAAGCGTTTCGCAGCGTGCCAGTGCGGATGCGGTCCGGTCACGTGACGAGGCGGGTGGGCATCATGGGAATGGAAACGGATGCGCGATTGTTCCGGTTGCTGGACGAGAACGAACGTGTTGTGAGGTTGCCGGACGATGGATTGGTGTTGTCGGACAAACTCGCACGCATTTTACAGGTCCAACCCGGCGACGTGGTGTCTGTGGAGATTTTGGAGGGCGACCGCTCGGCGCGGGAGGTGCCGGTGCGCTCGGTGGTGCGCGAGTATTCGGGCGTGGCGGCTTACATGAGCTTGCCGGCTGTGAACCGGTTGATGAAGGAAGGACGGAACATGAACGGCGCACATTTGATGGTGGATGTGCTGGCGCAGGAGAAGTTGTATCGGCGGCTGAAAACCGCGCCGCAAGTGGCGAGCGTGACGGTGAAAGAAGCGGCGTTGAAAAGTTTCAACGACACGGTGGCGGAGAATCTTTTGCAGATGCGGATCTTCAATATCATCTTCGCGGTGATTATCGCGTTCGGCGTGGTCTATAACAGCGCGCGGATATCGCTGTCGGAACGCAGCCGGGAACTGGCCACTTTGCGCGTGATCGGGTTTCGGCGGGCGGAGATCTCGCTGGTTTTGCTCGGTGAACTCGGTGTGTTGACGGCGGCGGCGATTCCGGTGGGGTTGCTGATGGGATTCGGATTGTCAGCGTGGGTATCGCGGGCGTTCGACACGGAACTGTACCGGATCCCGCTGGTGGTGGAGAGTTCGACGTATGCGTTTGCGGTGACGCTGGTGTTGGGGGCGGCGGCGATTTCCGGTATGGTGGTGCGACGCAGACTCGACCATCTGGACTTGATTGGGGTACTGAAGACCAGGGAATGACAATTTGAAACTGACAACGAACAGAATTCTGACGGTGGCGCTGATCGTGGCGGTGGCGGGGGCGTTGGCCTATGCATTCGCCCCCAAGCCGGTGCCGGTGGATGTGGTGGAGGCGCAACGGGGCGCATTGGTCGTGACAGTGGACGAGGACGGCAAGACGAGGATCCGCGAGCGGTACACCGTGACCGCGCCGTTGGCCGGTATGCTGCGGCGGATCGAGTGGAAGCCCGGTCAGCCCGTGGAAGCCGGTAAGACTTTGTTGGCGGTGATTGATCCGAGCGATCCGATGTTGTTGGACGCGCGAACTCAGGCGCAGGCTGAAGCGCGGGTGCGCGCGGCGGAAGCCTTGAAGAACCAAGCGTTACCGAACCGCGAGGCGGCTCGGTCGCGCGCAGAATACTTACAGGCGGAACTGGAACGGGGACGGAAGCTGGCCGCAGACGGCGTCATGTCGCGGCAGGAATTGGATGAGTTGGAGATGCGCGCACTGACGGCTGCCGAGGAGATGAAATCGGCGGAGTATGCGGTGCAGATCGCCGAGTTCGAGTGGGAACAGGCGAAGGCGGCGTTGCTGCGTTCGAAGCCGGACGGTTCGGCGGAGGCGCAGCCGGGCAGGTTTGAAATCGTGTCGCCTGTTGACGGACGTGTGCTGCGGGTGTTTCAGGAGAGCGCGACAGTGGTGGCAGCCGGCACGCCACTGATGGAGGTGGGCGACCCCCGTGACTTGGAGGTGGAGGTGGACTTGCTTTCGACGGATGCGGTGAAGCTCGCGCCGGGGGCCAAAGTGTATTTGGAGCATTGGGGTGGGAAAAGTTCGCTGACCGGGCGGGTTCGATTGATTGAGCCGGCTGCGTTCACCAAGATTTCCGCATTGGGTGTGGAAGAACAGCGGGTGTGGGTGAAGATAGATTTGGTCAACGCAGTGGGGGAGCGTCCTGCGCTGGGCGATGCCTACCGGGTGGAGGCGCGCATTGTGACATGGGAGAGTCACGATGTGTTGAAAGTGCCAACGGGCGCGTTGTTCCGTCGAGGAAACGATTGGGCGGTGTTTGTCGAGTTGGCGGGTCGGGCGCGGATGAAGAAGGTGGTGATTGGTCACAGTAACGGGCTGGAAGCCGAATTGCTGGAGGGATTGAGCGAGGGTGACCGGGTCATCTCGCATCCCAGCGATCAGATTTTCGAGGGCAGCCGCATCAAACCTCGGTAGCCGCTGCTCTTGTTTACTTGTTAGATTCGCAATCTCCCGACACAATGGCCTAATACTGGCAGGGGCAAATCTCAGTCGAAGCGACGCGGCTATTGCGAATGCGATAGCCGCGTCGCTTCGACGGTTTCGCCTATGTTCCGCCTCAAGCTCGCTGGAATCGCGGTGACTGCGGCACTCTCACGACGTTTATCCTCGCCCGCAACAAAGCCGCCTCAAGCTCGCTGGAATCGCGGTGACTGCGGCGCATCAGCCAAAGAAAATTAAACGCAAGATTGAACCGCCTCAAGCTCGCTGGAATCGCGGTGACTGCGGCGGCACCTTGACGACCGGATCGGAAGAGCCCACGACACGCCTCAAGACCCCGGGAGAGAGCGGGACTG
>CAZEQV010000121.1:0-9631 GCA_964514435.1 uncultured Verrucomicrobiota bacterium | reverse complement strand
GGTTCGATCCAGCTTCGCGAAGATCATTGGCTCGGGTAAGTGTTCATCGTGGCTCCCAAGTCAGTGAAGGTCCTTTCGGGTGACGGCCAGGCGATTCGCGAGAGAGCGGGCTATTCCATACGGGCAGCCGATCAGCACCGGCCCAATCACAAGCGCCGCGCTTGGATGACACGCGCCAAGAATTATCCATTGAAACACGGCGTCCAGGAGGATGGCCATCAACATCAATTTGGCCGGGGCATGATTTTTGGCTGTCGGTGGCGTCTGCCTTGCTCGGCGGCGAAACAGCATGCCGGACAGATAAGGTGGTCGCCCTTCCCGCGCATCGGTCAACCCGCCGCGAATGCCGAGCATGATGGCGACCAATGGCTGCAAGATGAAACGAAAGCGGCCGGGACCGACGAGACGCTTGGGTATGTCTTCCAAGAATTCGCGGGAAAAAAGGTAGAACCCGCCACGATCATCGGCATCACGCAAGGATGCCGGCGCGGAGAACGCCAGGACACCCACCACAACAACGGCCAGGATGCTGGTAGCAAAACGTGTATTCATAGGCTTCTCGCATACAGAAACAGGCGAATCCGGACGGCATGTCGAGGAGTTTTCTCGCCGGGGTTCTTCATTATTCCTTTCCCTCAACAATACCCAGTCCCTGACTCTTGAGAAAATTCGTGACTGGCGTGGTTGGTTTCTTCCGTGTGATGGGCGGTTGGCAAGTGAGCGGGTTGCCGCAACGGGTCAAGATTCAGAACCATGCCGGTTTGGCTCGGCTGCGCCAATCCGGTGCTGCTGTGATTCGTTTTCCGCGCAGGGACGCGGTTGTGTCCTCCCGCCTCGACCACGAATATTCGCGGTCGGGCGGGTGGCCGGCTCTGGCGGACACAACCGCGTCGCCCGACGTGGTTAGTTCTTCTTGTGATGTGCGGTCTTTTCCAGCGAAACGGCCATCGCCTCGGTGTAGGTGATGACGATGGTCTGACCTAGCTGCATCTTTTCCAGAGCGGCCGGGTCTTCCACGAGCGCTGTTATGTGGCGGCCGAGTGGACCTTTGACGGTGACGGTCTTCACGGAACGGTCTATGCCCTCGATGGTCGCCACTGCCTTGATTCGCCGCACACCAGCGGCGGCCGGTGCCGCTTCGGTTTCCCGTCCGGCAGCTTCCAAAATCACAAGCGGGTTCTTCTTCTCTTCGGCAGTCAGCTCACGTAATTCCGCCGCCACGGCTATCAGATAATCCGCCGTTACCGAGTCTCCCACCTTGACCTCCTCCAACCGTTTCACTTCAGGTCCTGCTTTGAGCGTGAGGCTGTTGCCCAAAGGACCCTTGAGGGTCACTTCGCGAGTGGTTTGGTCAATGGCTTCAACCGTTGCCGTGATGCTGACCAATGCCGTTGCTCCCTTTTTCACAGGAAGTTCAGCGGCAACCGTCGCCGTGGTGACGACAGTCATGGCCAAGAATCCGAGCACCGTTGGAATCCGTGTTGTGAGGCCGTTTGCTTTCGATCTGTTCATTGGGGATTTCCTTTTCTTTTTGTTGTGGTTTGTCTCTAGTCCGTCAGTTTCAACGGAAATGGGTTGGGGATACAGTGTTACGCTGCCGCGGCTATAGGGGTGTGGGCATGTAACGCTTGTGGAGTGCGAACACAGTTGGCTGTCCCGGTAACTTCTCCGCCCGCTGCTCCCCTGACAGTGGCCTTCATGCTGTTTCCTTCTCACTGATTCCGAGCCCCTGCCGGTCGGCCACGGAAGCGTCCTGTTTTTCTAGGTCGTCCTCGAACGTTCGGGAGACCGTTGCGTGAAGTCGTCGTTCCCAATCTCTCAACGCAGCATGTCGTTTCGCCGGCAGGGCCGTGATGAGGTTCTTGATCAGTGCGTTCATCCGCCGCATGACCTGCACGCTGTTGGCGCCGCAGTAGCGGATTTCATCGAGCGACAGCCGCAAAAAATCCTCCCAGGATGGCAATGGCACGACGAGCCGAAGCGCGTCCTGGTCATCCCGGTATTCACCGGAACGCAGCCGCCGTTGGCCGAGGCGAATCAAGAGGTCCTCAATCTGATCCAGCGCCTGCACGGCGGTCGTCGGATCGTTGATGGCCGGGGACAGCGCCTTGATGGCAATGTCCACGACCAACCTCAGCGCGTATTTGGGTCCTGCTCGAAAGTGCGTTCGTCACCGATCTCGATGGCCGCGCGCAACGCCCGTTCATCCACGGTCTGACGTGCCCCGCGCACGTGAAGCAAAGGCGTCCCCTCCAAGACCGTGTCACCGACCGCCGCGAGCATCTCGATGACCCCGCCGGACTCGCAAGCGAGTTTCACCAGCGCCGGGACGTTTACCGCTTGGATGACCTGCGGGATGCCGGCGAAGTTCGTCGTTTGCGTGACCGGCAACTTCCGATGGTCGGTGGCCGGTGTTGATGAAGCGGCTGGGGCCGCAGCGGGATAGAGCTCGGCAATGGCCGCGCGGCCTCGGTTTCCGGTGAAAATTAGCATCCGGCCGACCTGCAACATCCCGATCCGGTCAATCAACGCGATGAACATTCCCATGCTGGCGATGAGCAGCACGTACACCAGCATCCCGCTGATCAACGGGACACTTCCCGAACCATTGCGATCCACCCAACCCATGAATATCAGGGCATACAGGAACGTCGCGCTAAAGATTCCCAATGCATGTGACACCACCGAATCGCGCGCTACCCAGAGCACAAGCCGTGGCGAGTACGCCATGGCGCTGAACTGGACCATGACAAACGCCAGTGAGAACACGATGCCGGTCAGGGCGATCATTCCCGAAGAAATCGAGGAACAAATCGCCATCGCGGCGGAGGGACTCAAGGTATTCACAAGTCGCGGCAAGAACCGGTGTTCGAAACGCGGGAAAGTCAGTCCGAAGACCAAAGTCACGCCGATGTACAGTGCCGGGATTCCCCAACTGGTCATCGTCAGTTTTTGTTGTTGTGTGGTTTTCATAGTGATTTCAAGCGCCCCCGAAACGAGGGCGGCCTCTTCACGAGGTCCTCTCCGCCATCCATTCCCTTGCCAGCCGGTACCCCACCGCCAGGAGCGTTGGCCCCAAGAACACACCAATGAAACCAAACGTCATGGCCCCGCCCAGAACACCAAAGAAAATCAGGATGAACGGCATCTCGCTGCCACGACTGATGAGATAGGGTTTGAGGATATTATCAATGTTGCTGACGATGAATCCCCATACGAGCATGAACACACCCCACGATACCGAGCCTTTGGAAAACAACCACAGCGCCGCCGGCAACCACACCAACGCGGTGCCCACCATCGGGATGACGGACGAGAAACACGCGATCAAAGCCAGCAATGCCGCGTTGGGCACACCGGCCACCAGCAATCCGATGCCCGTTGCCGCTCCCTGCGCCAGCGCAGTGCCCAGCACGCCGTATACCACGCCGCGAATCGTGCCGGCCGCCATCTCCAACAGTTGTTGACCGCGATCGCCGCCGATTCGTTTGGCGGCTACCGTCACACGTTCCCCGAGTGTTCCGCCGTCGCGAAAGATGAGGAAAGCGACCATAATACTCATGGCCAATTGGATCACGCCTCCTCCCACCACCACTCCGCCTTGCAGCAAGTAAGGGCTGACCCACTCGGCGATCTTGCCGGCCTCGATACGAAGCCGGGCCGAATCACCCATCAACTCGCGCCAGTATTGCACCGCTTGTTCTCCTACGAATGGTATCTTGGCCAGCCACTCCGGTGGATGGGGTGGACCGCTGGCGCTCCAATGCTGCACGGCACTGATGAAGTTGGTGATGTTGTCACCAATCGAGAAACCGACGATCACCAGCGGCAGCAAGACCGTGCCAATCATCGTCAACGAAATGATGCCGGCCGCCAAGGTCCGTCGCTGACGGCACCAGCCCAGCAACCGAAGATAAGTGGGCCAACTAGCCACACACAGCACCACCGCCCAGAGCATGGCCGAAGCAAATGGCCAAAGCACCGCCATGCAGCCCAGTAGCAAGGCAATCACCACAGCGACGGCCACTTTACGTTCTGTTCCCAAAACTTTTGGCGGATTCACGTCATTCACGTGCGGGTTCCCTTGTTCGTCATGGGGATGCAGGAAACACTGTCCCCGATATGCTCTTCAAACGACCCAACGTCACCCCAAGTTTAACAAGAGACGAAACACTAGGCGAGCCATTCCGCCGGGGCGATTGGACTTTGGTCCTATGGTCGCCAGGGGCGAACAAGGAACATCTTGCCGGCGAATGAAGATTTGATGGCCTGATCAGTCCAATAAGGGCGCGGCAGACGAACCCGCGCGCGAACGGGAATCACGTTGACGCACCGGGACGGGACGCGTAGATACAGCTTTCGATCCATATGAAGATCGTGGTGAAAATTACCGGCAAGCTGTTTGGCCTCGTGGTGGCCGTGGTCTTGATTTTCATTGCCTACCTTTCCGTCATTGGATTTCCTGCGCCGATGAGACGGTTCGTAGTTGAGCAACTCCGGCAGGAAGGCGTCTCGGCCAAGTTCGGCAACATTCAACTCGACATCTTCAGCGGCGTCGTGGCCACGGATGCCGCGTTGGCGGACGCATCGGAGCCGGACCACCCCCTGATCCAGGTGGATCGGATGGAATTGATCTGGAATTGGCGGAGGTTTTTCCAGAACCGCAACGGCGTGCAGGCGTTGCAGGTGGCCAACGCGACGGTTTCCGTGCCCACTCCGGCCGATGATCTTGGCGAGGAGAAGTTCACGGCTTCCCATGTGTTTGCGACATTTGTGTTCGCCGACGACGGGGCGGTGATCATTGACGACCTGACCGGCGTGTACTGCGGCATACGATTGCAGGTGTCGGGACGGCTGAAGCTCCGCGCCGTTTCTCAACCCCGATCTCCGCCCGCCGGCAAGCGGCCGTTTCTGTTCGTCACCAAGATCGTGCGCGAGTTGAACAGCATCAGCGTTACCAGACCGCCCGAACTCGATCTGAAGTTCGACGTGGAGTTGGATCGTCCGCTGGCCGGTCGTGTCCAAGCGCGAATGTTTGGCAGCGACATTCAATACCGCGGCGTGGCCGTGGATTCCGTCTCCGTGGATGCGGAAATGCGCGACGGCGGAGTTGTCATCAAGAAGTTCAACGTCACGCTGTACAACGGCGAGGTGAACGCCGATGGCCGCTACGATATGGCGCAAAGCTGGTTTGACTTGCGAGTCAGCAGCACCACCGACCCGACCGCGTTTGCCGTGATGCTGCCCGCCAAAGCAGCCGAGGCGGTCCGGCACGTGCGCGTGAAAGCAAATCCGGCCTTTCACGTCCGCGTGTTTCTCACGCCGACAACCGGCAGCCAACCGCAAATCGAAGGACGTCTCAACGCCGGTGCGCTGGAGTTCCGCGGAGTGCCGTTCACGTCCATCAAATGCGCCTTTTCCACGCAAGGCCCAATCCTGAAAATCACCGACGCGGAAGTTGTCACGACGGAGGGACGGGTCACCGGCCACGGCCAGATTCATCGTGAAAGCACCGATTTTGTTTATGAGTTTGACAGCACACTCGATCCCACCAAACTGCTGCCGCTGATGTTCGAGAACGTCAAACGCATCGTCGAGCCGGCCGCCTTCGAGACGCCGCCGCATCTCATCGCCAGCGTGCGCGGTGACTTTGTTGATCCGGAGGCGTTTGCCTACGAAGCCATGCTGACAGCAGACAAATGCTCCTACCGCGGGGTGAAACTCAACCGGGCTTCCGCCGCTCTGCAGTTGTGCCGCAGCCGCTTGAACGCCGAGAACATCGTGCTCGTCCGCGATGACGGCGTGGTGCGCGGCCATTTGCTGGCCGACTTCAATCATCAGCGGGTGGCATTCGAAGGAACGTCAACTGCCAATCCTTCGACCATGGCCGGTATCCTCGGCCCGAAGCCGGCCGCGTTCATGGAATCATACCGGTTCGGTTCCAACGTGAACATTCGCGCCTTGGGCATGGTGGATTTTGCGAGCATCTCCAACACCATCTGGTCCGGTAGCGTCAGCGCCGACGGCTTTGCATGGAATGAGTTTCAGATGGAAAGCGGGGCCGGTGATGTTGTCTTCACCAATGATACGTTCCACGTGCGCGCCAAGGGCAGGGGAATGGCCTGGGAGGAGTTGGGCGCCGAGAAAGGCGAGTATGAGTTGAACGTGACCGATGGCGTGGCAACAATTGACCTGAAGGCTGAAGGTCTGAAATTGGCCGATGCGCGCGCGCTTCGCGGCAAGGCAAAGCTTCGCGTCAAGCAAGGCAATGTGACCGGTGCGGCCAATCTGACGAATGTAGTGTGGGGAAGTTTCCGCTCCGACACTGCCTCCGCTGATTTCGGAATTGTGGATGGTGTCACGACGGCGAACGTCAAAACAGACGGGTTCCAATGGTGGAAGATCAAGACCGCGTCGGCGACCGGCCGGGTGCATTACGACAAGGACCAACTCAAAGTCACGGACTTTGACGGTTCTTTCTACAACGGCGCGATTCGCGGCAACATGGAAGTCGCGCTGGCCAACAAGAAGATGGATTACTCGCTAGCGTTACGGGTGAGTGATGCGGACCTGAAGGAGTTTTTGGATGACATCAACGAGAAAGAGCAGGACGTGACCGGAGTGTTGGACATGAAGCTGCAATTGCAGGGACAGGGCGACGACCAAAAGACAATGAAGGGCGACGGCAAGGTCGAGATTGGCGATGGTGTGCTGTGGCAGGGCGCCCTGTTCGGCGTCTTCTCCCGAATCCTCGGCAAGACCAAAGCCACCGATGCCAAGTTCGATTTTCAGATCGCCGACCGCGCCGTTGAGACGCGCAACATGCAGATACGGGCCGGCATGTTCACCGCCACCGCATCCGGCAAGGTAGACTTCGACGCCAATCTGGATTTCCGTGTGCAAGCGCAGTTCTTGCGCAGTTGGCCCGGCGTGAACATCATCACCAAGATCATCGGGGTGCTCATGGAATACCGAGTCGGCGGCACCGTGAGCGACCCGAGCTATCGCCCCATCAATCTTCCCAAAGAGCTTTTGCCGCACAACGATTGATCATGAATGTCGAACTCATCACCACCGGCAGCGAATTGCTTCTGGGGTTCACCCTCAATACACATGTCAATTACATCGCCCGGCAATTGGCCCGCCTCGGTCTGCGCATCGAACGCCAGACCGCCATTGGCGACGACCGCGCCGCCATGCGCCAAGTCATCGCTGCCGCCCTGCAACGCGCCCCTATCGTCATCATCACCGGCGGACTCGGTCCCACCTCCGACGATGTCACGCGCGAGGTGGTGGCGGAACTGGCCGGTCGGAAGCTGCTGCGTGACGAGTCCGTGGCCGAATCCATCCGGGAGCGATTCCGCAAACGGAACCGAACGATGCCGGACTCCATCTACGCACAAGCGATGGTGCCGGAAGGCGCGCGTGTGTTGCCCAACCACAACGGTACCGCGCCGGGCCTGGCATTGTCGCACGAGAACGTCCTGATCATCATGCTGCCCGGACCGCCCCGCGAACTGCATCCCATGTTCGAGGAATCCGTGATGCCGCTTCTGAAGAAAACCGTGCCGGCGGCGCGGGCGTTGGATTGTCGCGTGTTTCACGTGGCGGGGTTGCCGGAATCCGTGGTGGAAGAGAAGGTCGCGCCTGTCCTGACCGGTATGTCCGATGTGGAACTCGGCTATTGTGCCCGTCCCGGTGAAGTGGAAGTGCGCATCATCACCGCCCATGCCGACCGGGGTGATGAAGCGGAACGGCGGATTCGCGCCGCGCTTGGTCACGACATGTTCGGCGCCGGTGACGTCACGATGGAGCAGGTGGTGGTGGAGCAGTTGACGGCCGCTGGCAAGACAATGGCCACAGCCGAATCATGCACGGGCGGATTGATCGCGCACCGCATCACCAACATCAGCGGTTCCAGTGTCGTGTTCCGGCAGGGCTGGGTGACGTATTCCAACGAAGCGAAAACAGACCAGCTTGGCGTGCCGGTCCGTGTGTTGGACCAAGACGGCGCCGTGAGCGAACCGGTGGCGCGCGCGATGGCCGAAGGCGCCCGGCAGCGAAGCGGTGCGGACGTTGCCGTGGCCGTGACCGGTATCGCCGGTCCGACCGGCGCAACGGCCGAGAATCCGGTCGGGTTGGTGTATGTGGCGGTGGCATCGAGCGAGGAAACAGTCGTCCAACGTCATCTGTTGATGTTTGATCGCGAGACGTTCAAGTGGTTCGCCAGTCAGACCGCGCTGGATATGGTGCGCCGGGCGATACGGAAATGATTCGGGCTTTCATCGCGGTGGAGTTGCCGGGGGGCGTGCGGGAACGGTTGGGCGAGTTGCAGGCGGTTCTCCGTCGGGCGCGGCTTGGTGTGAATGTTTCCTGGGTGAGAACGGAGAACATTCACCTGACGCTTCATTTTTTGGGCGACATACCGGAATCCTCCGTCCCAACAATCGGGAAGCAACTGGATGAGGTGACAGCTTGCCGGGCGCCGTTCGATGTGGCAGCCGGAGGTCTGGACGCTTTTCCGGGATGGAACCGGGCGCGGGTCATTTGGGTGGGATGCGATGATCGGCGGGGACGGCTGGGCGAACTGGCCGGAGCCGTGCGTGAGGCGATGGAACGGGTCGGATTTCAGCCGGAACGCCGCGAGTTTGCCGCCCATTTGACGCTGGGCCGGATCAAGTTTCCGCGGCCGGACGCTACGTTGACAAAGGTGGCGGATTCTCTTAAGGATACCGCCCGCGGAACGATACGGGTGCGGGACGTTCATTTGTTCCAAAGCGAGTTGCATCCGCACGGTTCGATTTACACGAGGCTGAGTTCACATTGTTTGAAAGGAAACTGATTATGCCGCCAAAAGCCGAAGTGAAAGAAAAGGAAAAGGACGCCGGTAAGGGAATGGCTCTGAAAGACAAGAATCTTCAGGCCGCCGTTGCCGCCATCCAGAAGCAGTACGGGGAAGGCTCCATCATGCGGCTCGGGGCGGAGCAGTCGCACGTGAACATACCGGTGATTTCGACCGGTGCGCTTTCGCTGGATCTGGCGCTGGGCGTGGGCGGGTTGCCGCGCGGCCGGGTGGTCGAGTTGTACGGCCCCGAAAGCGGCGGCAAGACGACGTTGTGTTTGAGCGTGATTGCCAACGCCCAGAAAGCCGGCGGGCTGGCGGCGATGATTGACGTGGAACACGCGTTGGACCCGGCCTACGCGCGGCGCATCGGCGTGAATCTCGATGATTTGTTGGTGAGCCAGCCGGATAGCGGCGCGGAAGCGTTGACGGTGGCGGACACGCTGATCCGCAGCAACGCCGTGGATGTGCTGGTGGTGGACTCGGTGGCGGCGTTGGTGCCCCGCCAGGAGTTGGAAGGGCAAATGGGCGATGCGACCGTCGGCGCACAGGCGCGGTTGATGAGCCAAGCGTTGCGGAAACTAACCTCGGCCATTCACAAAGCGAAGACCTGCTGCATTTTCACCAACCAGATTCGCGAGAAGATCGGCGTGATGTTCGGCAACCCGGAAACGACACCGGGCGGGCGCGCGTTGAAGTTCTACACGAGCGTGCGCATCGACATGCGTCGCATCAACATCATCAAGGACTCGACCAGCAAGGTCGTCGGCAGCCACGTGCGCGCCAAAG